>CAYNDE010000205.1:0-3436 GCA_964395535.1 uncultured Pirellulales bacterium | reverse complement strand
TTCTCCTTGGCCAATTTTTCCAGGGTATCTCTATCAGATTTCACGTTAGAATTCAGATGATGATAGTCATCTCTTTTCTTCCATATTCTGAGCATAGCTTCACGTAGTTCATCATCAATGAATCTCCTCGTATGAAGCTTTTCTACATTCTTCTCAAAGACTTTATCATGCTCACCGAAGTCTATATCGCAGGCATACCTCACTATAGCTTCTGTTACAGCTTGAACAAGTGCTATACAAGCGTAAAAATGACCATCCCGAAACAATAAACTACACTCTGCCGACGGTGCAGCAAAAGGTGTGTTGGGGATAATTTCATGAGGTTTCACTTGTAAGTAGCGTTCTACCCGCTCTGACAAAGTCTGTTCGAACTCCTGTTTCATCGAATTGGCGACTTGCACCCTTTGAAAAAGCTCTCCTTTTGTTTTTCGGTCCACTGTTACGCCCCCTCCTTTACTGTTTTTGTTCATATTATACATCGACGCCTTGTAAGGTACTGCCAGAGTAATTGATTACTATTTGGCTTTTTGTATCATCCGGCAGATGTTGCCGACTGCCAAGAGCAAGTGTTTATATTCGGGACTTCCTGCTAACTTTCTTTGCAGTTTTGTCACTCTGCAACTTCTTAATCGGGGTTGATGTTGGAGTCATACGGCGGGGAGTCATAAAGTGGTGTGAAATTATAACTTACGATGTAAATTCCTCTGACCGTTAGCCCATTGTATTTGTGCCCCACACGGAGTTTTATCTGCAAATCGCTTTGCGGTTCTATAAAAATATCCCCTTTGTCATTGGTAGGGAAGGCAACGACCATATGCCCTGATGAGTCGGTGTACTGTATGGCAATTTGGGCTGCCCCTATTCCCTGCCAACGGGCATTACTCCATACTCTGAATGCTGCATCAACACAGTTAAAACCAAATTCGTACGGGATTGTGTCAGTGTCATCGGACCGAATAAAATCCATTACCTGGTCATATGTCTGCTCTTCAAGATGCATCTCAGGCGGCAAGATATTCTCCGTCCTATTCAAGAATTCTAACGGATATCGCCCAGTCTGTTCATAGTAAATGCCAACATATAAAACTAAACCAAAAAGAAGCGCAAAAATCACCCAGAATATGATTGATTGTCTTTTTGTCAGCTTTTTCTTTGGCGTCATCGCATCCTGAACCTTTGAAATCAGAGCCTTCATTATGCTTGTCACCCCATTAAGCAATGACCAGTTAATGGCAATATATAGGCCTTATTTACTCGGTAATTTCTACCTGTATTATCTTGTTTTTCCATATCACTTTGCTTAATGATCTAGTGACTACTGTTGACAATTTTAAATTAATATGCTATCCTTGTCAAGGACAAAACGGACATTATACGGACAATATTAGGACACAAAGGAGTAAACGATGGTACGAGACAAGGGAAAAATTGCCGAAATTAAAAAATTGCTTATGGAAGGCAAGACTCAAGAGAAAATAGCTGAAATGTTGGATATTTCGGATCGTACAATACGACGGTGGAAGGAAAAGGGTTATTTTGACGAGTTAGAACTAGGAACCGCTGAATCAATTAAAACAAGTATGTCTGAGGAATTGATTACTACTTCTAAAACAGGCATGTGGCCGGATATAACAGCTGCGGACTTAGTAAATGCAGGTTTTATACCCGCTAGAGTTCATATATTGATGGCTGCTTTAGACATTGCTGAAAAGCAGGGAAACAATCGATTGCCTCGTTTCCTACAGGCTTATATTGATATAGGCAAACGATGGCCCGATATGCCTGAAGGTTGGCGGGCTGCTCTAGCTGGTTTGCCTATTGTAGCAGAAGATATAAAAGCTCCTAGCTTAGGAGAATTAATGAAACACGCTGTAAGAATCCACCCATACATAACTAAACAGACACGTCGAGAATACCACAGAGTAGCTCGTAGGCTACTTGTCGGCATTCTGGCTGAAGCACAAAGATTCTTACAAGATGCTGCCGTAGCTGGAGGATTTCCTCTTATAATAATACCGGAGTCTCCAGCTTGGATGCCTTGGACGCAAGAAAGGAGCTATCGAGCTGATGACCAACTAGACAAAGGGAAGTGGAGCTTTCTCATTCCTTCGAGATTTAAAAATATGGAATTTAGTAAGACCTGGGCTGGAATCCTGTTCGATATTATAAGCCGACTGCCCGATCCGGATAAACAACGTAGTAAACTACCCAAGAAGATGCAACTTACGGCACTACTTTATTTATGGTGTTCTACAGCGCCTGGTGATTTCATGCCGCCTCTCCCACAAATAAGAAGTCAAGAGGAGGAACGCTATAAGGGAACATTGGTTGAAATTTATCGTCACTGGGCAGAAAGTGAATAGCCATTTGAACAAATGTTAACATCCTAATTATAAAATCCTGAATATGAGTACTAGAAGACAGCATACAATCCCAAGTTTCTATCTCAAAAAATTCCTTAATTCCGGCATTGTATATCGACGTGGGGATAAATCACCCCACTTTGTTAAGACACCTAAAAATGTGGCTGTACGTATTGACTACTATGGAGGACCCTCCGATGATCTTGATGCATTAGATAAGATGAATAGCGCGATAGAAAACTGGGCAGCACCAGTGTTGAGAAAACTAATCGATGACGTTACTTCTATAACTCATAGTGATTGGGTAATTCTATCCTATTATTTTGCGAATATTCATGTAAGGACACCAGCTTTCCAAGATAGCATGACTAGTACGCTCAAGGAAATGACTAAGCAACTTAACAAGATGGCTGAAGATATGAAGAGAGCCTATGAAAAAGCCAAAGCCGAGGGAAAAGACTTGTCTGTTTTTAATACCCCCTCTTTTTATGATTCACCGAGATACTCAATTGATGAATGGAATAGGTGGATGGAAGGACTTGATCAAAAAGAAGGTAGACTCGTGAGCATCGCCTCTCGATACAGGCTTATTAGGGATATTGCAAAGTATATACAAAGGATGACTTTCCATATATGCGAAGCGCCGGGGGGATTATTTTTTACTACGACAGATAGACCGCTAGTTTTGTTCAGCTTAATGTCGGGATCACCTCTTGGAGCAGGGTGGGGGAATAAAGATGTTTTAGCGGCATTGCCACTAGATCCAAAACACCTTCTTCTAATGTGCTATCGTGGCGAACCGGCAGTTTATCACAGAGTACTCTCTGCCAACGATGTACACTTCTGGAATATCGAGTTGATGAAATATGCCGTGTATGAAGTGTACAGCAAACACACATACGATATTGCTCTTGACTGGATGCTAACAAGGGGAATCTGGAATACAAAAACGGCAGGCTAATCTCCACCTGCCTTTTTTAAACCTGGTAACGGGGAATGGATTCGAATCAACGTCTCTCGGGCTATGAACCCGAAAGACGTTGATTGCCAATACTCTGTTTAACAATCTGACG
>CAYNDE010000204.1:0-3467 GCA_964395535.1 uncultured Pirellulales bacterium | reverse complement strand
CGAAAAGCTGCAGGAGCAGAAAAAGGCCCTCGAGTCGGATTTATCGCGTTACAGAAAAGAACAGACAGAATGTGAAGAAAAACTGCAGCAGAAAAGTGTGAAAACCGGGAAGCTGCAAAAAACAATAGAAAAATTAAATACGGAATGTGCAGAGCTCGAGGCAGAGCTTGATGACGAAAAGTCGGGTATTATAGATATAGTGCGCCTGACAGCACAACTGCATAATGAATTGCAAAGCATATCTATATACAGAGATAATTTATCGCATCAGAAAAGCCGGCTTTCCGACCGTGCGGAAAGCAGCGAAGCTGAGTTAGAAAGACTTTTAACCGAAAAGGCACAATATAAAAGCCGGCTCGCGGATATCGAAAAAGTGCTCGCCGAGCTTGAGGAGAAGCTGGAGACCAAGCGTAAAGAGGCAGAAAAAAACGAGGCACAGAAAGCAGCAGAGCAGAAACGGCTGGCCAACAATAAAGAGAGCCGCAGCGCCCTGAGCAGCGAGCTTGCGGTCCTCAAAGATATGGAGCAGCGCCTTGAGGGGCTGAAGGCCGGAGTTAAAGACATCCTCGAAAAATCAAAAGAACCAGGCGGCGAGAGATATAATTACGTAGAAGGGATACTGGCAGACATTATTTCTGCAAATATAGAATTTGCAGGCGCAGTTGAAGCGGCACTGGAAGGCAAAACCGATACGCTGGTAGTCAATAATATCAAGAGTCTTTTCAGTGATGCTGAAACGATAAAAAAGCTCCCCAGCAGGGCAAATTTCGTAAGTGCAGAAAGCGCTGAGCCGTTCGTCGATAAGACAGATTTCTCAAAATATGATTGTGTAAAGGGAAGGCTCATCGAATTTGTAAACTATGATAGTAAATATGCGCCGCTGGTGTGGAAACTGCTTGGCAAAACAATATTAGTTGACAGGATTGAATCGGCTGTAGAACTGTTGGCTAAGACTGACGGCAGCTACAGCTATGTCACGCTTGCGGGCGAGTTCCTCGCCCCGGATGGTACGATAAAACTTGGGCCTTTAGGTAAAAGCAGCGGACTGATATCCCGAAAGAGCCGCCTGCGACAACTACAGGAGGCTATTGGCAATATCGATGATGAGATAAGCTCACTTGAAAAACAGTTAGCTATATATTATCAAACTGGTGAACATTTAGCCAAACTGCGCAAAGAGCTCAGAACAGCCATATACGAGGCGAATACTGAGAAGATGCAGTTTGCTTCGAAGCTGAGTGTCATAGAGCAGAACACAGACAGGCTGCGAAAAGAACAGCCTCTAATAACAAGTGAAATCGACCAGCTTGAAGAGCAGATAAGCCGAACAGTACAGAAAGAATATGATTCCAAACAAAAGCTTGAAGAGCTCGAAGCAGTAAATAACGAGCGCTCCGCACACATAAAAGAGCTGGAGAATGCATACGCAGAACAAAAATTGCAGCTCAAGTCGGTGACGGAAGAACTGACGGATTTGCGTATCGAGCTCGGGCAAACGGCAGAACAAAACAAGGCATTAAAACAGTCGATTTCAAACATTCAAAATCAACTTGAGCAGAACATATCAGCGGCCCGGACGGCACAGCAGGAGAAACAAAGCTGTGCAGATGATTGCAAAAAGGCGGAAGCCGAAATTCTCAATTACGAAAGCAAGCTGACGGAGCTGTACGTTGAAAAAGAGGTTAGTCAGCAAAACAGCAGAGAGCTGCATGACCGGGTACAGAGACTGCTCGACGAACAAAAACAAACCGAGCAGCTAATTCGCCAGCTTAGAGTCGAACAGGACCAAATCGAGCAAAGAATAAGTGAGCTGAAAATAGGGCTGGGCCAGCTCGAGGTAAAAGAGCAGAATCTGATTGAAAGGGCTCAGGACGAACTCCAGATTGACCTGGTCGGCTCTTATGAAAATTACGAAGACAGCGAGATTAACTGGGAGGCCGTGCGAGAAGAGATAACAGATTTGCGAGCCAGGATTGAGAGACTCGGCAACGTAAATCTTGACGCAATCGAGCAGCAGGACTCGCTCGAGAAAAGATACGATTTTCTCAGCAGCCAGGTCGAAGACTTAAATACGAGCAAGGCACATCTGCAGCAATTAATAAACAGGCTTAACAAACAGAGCAGAGAAAAATTCCAGGACACATTCGTTAAGATACGGGAGAATTTTCAGCAGATTTTCCGTAAGCTCTTCGGCGGCGGAAAGGCAGATGTAATTTTAGAAGATTCAGAGGACATTCTTGAGGCTGGCATAGAGATAATAGCCCAGCCGCCGGGCAAGGAGGCAATGAGCATATCACTATTGAGCGGCGGTGAAAAATCGCTGGCGGCGATAGCACTTCTGTTTGCGGTCTTCGAGACCAAGCCGTCACCGTTCTGTTTTCTGGATGAGGTTGATGCGGCACTTGATGAGGCCAACAACGAAAGGTTCAACCTGATAATCAAGGAATTCCAGAAGAATTCGCAGTTCATCGTAATCACACACGCCAAGCGTACGATGAGTATTGCAGATATACTTTATGGGATAACGATGCAGAAACGCGGAGTAAGCGAGAAGATAAGCGTTAGATTCGACGAATACGAGCCCGAAGAGCAGCCCGCTGCAGTGGCTTAAACAAATTGAGTATCTCTTATGTGCCTTGTATCGCTATGAAAAAGTGTCCTTTTTGTGCGGAAGAAATTCAGGATGAGGCTGTGAAGTGTCGTTTCTGCGGCGAGTTTCTTGAAAAGCCCGGTAGGCCCGAAACGAAATGGTATTTTTCCACATCTGCTATCGTAATTGCAATACTTGTCTTAGGCCCGCTTGCCCTGCCGCTGGTGTGGCGCAATCCGCGTTATAAAATAACCACCAAGCTCGTAGCCACAATTTTAATCATCGCAGTTACAATTGTTCTTTGCTATCTTGTTTCCTACATCTACAATAATTTAATGAAACAAATAGAGTCACTGGGAATTAATTAACGTATAAATTTTTTAAACACCCACCATCAGCTTATCCCTGTTGTCAAACATCTTAAAGTATCCGGTGCTTTCCTGCAATAAGTCTTTAATTTCACTGTTGAAAAGACCACCTTTTTTTGGTAAAGTCATTGTTTCTTTTTTGTAATTTGTGAGAGTTAATGATGGCAGAAAAACTTGATAAACATATCTTAAAGAACGGGATGGTGCTGCTGGGTGAGCGTATGGAGTCGGTTGAGTCTGTGTCATTCGATTTTATGCTGCCCGCGGGTGCTGCACTGCTGCCGGAAGGTGTATGCGGTGCAGCTAACGTTATGGCAGACTGGATTTTCAGAGGGGCCGGTGACAAAGACAACAGGCAGTTAGGCGACGCTCTTGATGGACTGGGTCTCCATCGAAGCGTTGCGGTGGGCAGCTCTCATCTTGTGATTGGCTCTTCGCTCGAGGCGGGCAATCTGTCAGAAGCACTTAATCTGTATGCGGATATTATACTGCGGGCAGGACTCGAAGAT
>CAYNDE010000203.1:0-3475 GCA_964395535.1 uncultured Pirellulales bacterium | reverse complement strand
AATCGACTCATTTTTAACAAACAAGTCGTGCGAACTTTCATATGGCAAATATGTTTTTAGGCCGTCAACTTCGACAGGGTATCTCTTTGAGGCTATTTCAACCGCTTTAGCTGGCACACAGACAATCATCGCTAAAAAAATAGAAATGTATCTGAACTTCCTCATTGAAAGCCTCTTTAATTAGCTTCCTCTTTAGCACTACAATCGATTTGTTGCAGGTATAAATACTAATCTTTGTAAAAGGAAAAGGCCAGCTTGTTTCCAAACTGGCCTTTATAATTGCTGGCAATTTTATCTCGCCGAAGCTTTAGCGTAGGCGGAACCGGATTTTATCCGGCGTAGCCACGAAGGAACGAAGATAGACTAACCCGTAGCCTGTCCTGAGTGGAATCTAAGGAGCTGATTGATTTACATTAGGGATTTTCCCTTAATACCCCAAATTCTATCCTCTGGATTTATCCAGCGGATTATCTTCGCAGTCTCAGGGAGTACAATCCAGTTTTTATCTTGCAGATTGCTTCTACGATTTTTTACGTCTTAGCACCGCCATTGAACCAAGGCCCAATAGAACCATCGTCGCCGGCTCGGGTACACAACTCGGACCTTCCGCAAAAGTGGCCAGGACTTCGTCACTACTCAGAGCTGTGTCGTAGATACTGAACTCACAGATTCTGCCGAAAAAGGTCGCATCACCTGCATACAAACTCTTGCCCAGATAAGCAAAAGAGTTGCTGAGACCAGCAAGTGTGTTGCCGTTGGTACTTTTGGAGCCTACTATCGCCCCATCTATAAAATAGCTTATTAATTGGGTGTCGGGATTGCTTTCATCGGGTCCGATAGTTAGCACATATTGATGCTGCTGACAGTCATTCAGTTCCGGCCCGTCCACGCCTACTTCAGTCGTATAACCAGGATTGGTACTATCATCGGTAATCATGGCTCTTGAAACCTGGTCAATGCTTGTTGTGGCGATAGCAACGTATTGGATGCCATCATAGCCGTAAGTATCACCAAATGCAGCCGTCATACTGTACCCTTGGTCCATAACATCCTGGATCGACCAGAGTTCGAGTGTCAGCTCGTCATAAGTGTTAATGGCAATCTCATCGGCAGGCATTGACACATAATCACCATTGCTTTGAAATTCAATACAGCAATCCACAAAGATCACTCCACCATGCACTGTTAAATCGGCGCTGCCGACGTGATCTTCCAAACCCATACAACCCTTTTTTGAGTCTATAAGGAAGTTGTAGAGGTGGGTTATAGCCGCCTGTGCACTTGCTGACATAAGAGCCAACACTAACAAAACTAAATACAAATTCCACTTTTTCATCTCTCTCTCCTTTTCTCTTCATTCATTCCAGAATATTCCCCTCTTATATTTTATTTATCTGTGAAGATACACCGTTTCTACGGCCTTTTAGGCAGGAAAATAACACCCTTCTCCACAGAGAAACCTCTATCGTTGTCAGAGCTATGCTATTGACTCTTTAGGTCTATTCTATTTTCTTTATATTAAGTAAAAGAGTATTTGTAAAGAAAAATCTGAAATTTTTAAAAACACCAATTAAACCCATTAGTAAACATCAACCTATTAAATGCCAATTTTAAACCTTGATTTTTGAAATCTGGCATTTTTCTACCCTCCATCTCTTATCGAAATTTAGATGTTAAATATTCACATTGAATGTTCTATGATTTTCCTTCGTGTCCTCGAGACCCCGCTGTTTAAAATAAGGAAAAGGCCAGCTTGTTTTCAAGCTGGCCTTCATAATTGCTGGCAATCACCTACTCTCGCCCACATTTTCATTTCAACGGAATAGCTGGCAGGCGTTTAAGTGTCTTGGTAGTCGGATCAACCATTATGCCGACAGATTCGAGTGCTGTAACACCGAGGATTGGCTGGGCGCCCGCTAAACCAAAGATTACCCTCCCAGCCGTTATTTCGCCCATAAATTCAATTCGTGCTAAACCATACGGATATTCTCTTATGGTGCCATCAGCAAGCTCATAAGACATTTTTCCTTCTTTTTTAATGCCAATGTTTTCAAGCTCAGACGCAGGAACCATAGAATCAGTCGCTCCGGTGTCAACGAGAAATACAGCTTCAAACGACTTTTCACCGTTTGCGAAAGCCGATATTTTTACTGTCACATTCGTAAGTCTCATACGTTGTCCCTTAAATATCCTATTGTTTCTATTCTATACAAAATCCAGTAGTATGTCAAAGGAAAAGGCCGAGTATTTATCACACTCGGCCTTCATAATTGCTGGCAATCACCTACTCTCGCCTTGCGACTACCATCGGCCGTGCGGGCTTAGCTTCTGAGTTCGGAATGGGTTCAGGCGTTACCCCGTACGTAAGGTCACCAGCAAATTCGTTAAACCTCGCAGCTTCTCGCCGCGGGATTTATTCAATTGTTAAAAGAACAAATTCAACAACTTAAATCTAAACACTAAAAACTAAAAATATGTGGATGCTTACAATGAGAGCTATCAACCAAAGATTGATATGGTCAAGTAATCGAGCGTTAGTACCGGTTAGCTGAACAGATTACTCTGCTTACACACCCGGCCTATATACCAGATAGTCTATCTGGGCTCTCTCTCCCGCACCTACTTATGGTCACGGAGTGATTTGCCTATCCTTCGATATAATTAATATCGAGAACGGCCAACATAATCGTCTCCTGGCCATAAGTAGGTGCGGGACTGGAATCCTAATCTTGAGGCTGGCTTCCCGCTTAGATGCTTTCAGCGGTTATCCATACCCGACGTAGCTACCCGGCCGTGCCCCTAGCGGGACAACCGGTATACCAGCGGTCAGTGCTTCCTAATCCTCTCGTACTAAGGAAACATCCTCGCAAGATTCCTGCGCCCACGGCAGATAGGGACCGACCTGGCTCACGCCGGTCTGAACCCAGCTCGCGTACCACTTTAATGGGCGAACAGCCCAACCCTTGGGACCTTCTTCAGCCCCAGGATGTGATGAGCCGACATCGAGGTGCCAAACCTCCCCGCCGCTATGGACGCTCGGGGGAGATAAGCCTGTTATCCCCGGAGTACCTTTTATCTGTTGAGCGACGACCCTTCCACACAGTATCGCCGGATCATTAAGTCCTGCTTTCGCATCTGCTCGACCTATGAGTCTCGCAGTCAAGCACACTTATACCCTTACGCTCTATGCGCGATTGCCAACCGCACTGAGTGTACCTTTGAACTCCTCCGTTACGCTTTAGGAGGAGACCGCCCCAGTCAAACTGCCCACCTAACACGGTCCTTTGCCCGGATTCACGGTACAAAGTTAGGTGTCTAACATAGCAAGGGTGGTATTTCAACGGTGGCTCCATCCCGACCGAAATCGGAACTTCATAGCCTCCCACCTATCCTACGCAAGATATGCCAAACATCAATATCAGGCTACAGTAAAGGTTCACGGGGTCTTTCCGTCTTGCCGCGGGAATGTGGTATC
>CAYNDE010000202.1:0-3490 GCA_964395535.1 uncultured Pirellulales bacterium | reverse complement strand
GGCAGAGAGACAATCCTTCGCGAGGCAATAGAGGCGAGTGAGCAGCAGTTCGATTACCTGATTATCGACTGCGCCCCTTCGCTGGGCCTCTTAACATTAAATGCATTAGCTTCGACAGACGAGATATTGATACCGATTCAGCCACATTTTCTGGCGCTTCAGGGTTTCGGCAAGCTTTTACAAACGGTGGAGCTTGTGAATAAAAGGATAAATCCGAACCTGAAGGTCAAATGGGTGCTGCTATGTATGTTCGACAGCCGGGTTTCGCTGACAGGTGAGGTTCAGGCGGATATCGAGCAGTTTTTGACGAGCGCTCGCGGCGCCGGCTATGCGTGGTCGCAGGCAGAGATTCTGCCGGTCTGCGTTCGCAGGAATATCAAGCTGGCGGAGGCCCCGAGCTACGGCAAGACGATTTTCGAGTACGAAAAAAATTGCCACGGTGCCGAGGATTACGCAGCGGTTGCGGAATTTATACATAGCGGGCGCCTGCCTGAACCAGCTGAGGCTGAACAGGAACAAGAGGCTGACGACAAAAGTGAAGAGAAAGTTGCCGAATCGAAAGAAGAACAGCGGGCAGCACCGATAGAAATCAGGGAAATCGCCAGCCAGAAAAAAGGTGCGGACGTAGAACGGGTCAGTCAAGCGTCATCACAAAAAGAAAACAACGAAAACGAGAGCGCACAGTAAATTCTTAAAGGGGTGTTTGCATTACACCTGCCGGTTCGGATTTTGGAGCATTTCCTTTATCAGATGTAAAAATTCAGCAGCGTAGGTGTGACTTACAATTCTTCCGTCAACGGCAAGATTAAGGGTGAGGATTTTTCGTGAAACAACTTTGCCGTCTCTGGCGACGACTGTTGGGATGACGTTTCCGACGGCGAGTATTGCACAGGCAGGCGGAGGGACAATGCCTATGAAGGAATCGAGGTTATATGCGCCGAGATTGCTTAAGGCAATGGTTTCACCCTGAACATCATCGAGGGTCAGGTCATTGCTGCGTGCCTTTTCGGTAAGAACCTGCTCTTCCCCGGCTATTTCTGCAAGAGTTTTTTTGTCTGCGTTTTTTAACACGGGGACGAGAAGGCCTTGAGGTGCATTGACGGCAAAACCGACATTGACGGAACCGGCGATTTTGATAGTGTCAGCTTCGAGAGAGCCGACCATAAGCGGATATTTGTCAACGGCAAGAGCGAGGATGTGTATATAAAAGGCGTTTGTGGTGATTTTAAGGCCGAACTGCTTTCTCAATTTCGGGCGTACGGCCATCAAGTCGGTTACATCTGCTCTGGCCTCGATGTAAAAACAGGGCTTTGTCCGTTTGGATTCGAGCATACGCCGGCCGATAAGCTTCTGAATGTGTGTGAGAATAAGCTGTTTTTTTGCTTTACCGTTCATAATCTTTATTATTCGAAAGAGAGCTTTTCTTTGTGTCAATTAATATTCAATAAAGATTGGTAAGGCAACTAAAATTTGGTTTATTTTACTGGTTGATTTCGTACAGAGATGGTAATATTTTTAGGCTTGTTTCGGCTGGGAAAAAGAAATATTTTTGTTTGTTTGGACTTTGGCTTAACTGCGTCATTATATGACTGATTCTATAAAGATTGATTCGAACTGGGCTGATAAAAGCTGTGCTGTGATAGCAGCACATCCGGACGATGAGACGTTGTGGGCAGGCGGTACGATTCTGATGCACCCCGAGGCGAATTGGATGATAGTAACATTGTGCCGGCGTAGCGATGCTGACAGACGAGCGAAATTTTTCAGGGTTTTAAGAGAATACGATGCAAAAGGGGCGATGGGTGACCTTGACGACGGGTCCGAGCAAAATCCGTTAGATAAAGAGCTTGTAAAAAATACCGTTACAAATCTATTGGGGAAAACAGACTTTGACCTCGTGATAACTCACAGCACCGAAGGCGAATATACGCGGCATTTAAGACACGAGGAAACGGCAAAGGCGGTAGTTGATTTGTACAGGGCGGGTCTTCTGGCGGCCGGCAGCTTATGGTCATTTGCATACGAGGACGGCGGTAAAGCGTACCTTCCCCGTGCAATTGATAGCGCAGATATTTATTTACAGTTGACAGATGACATCCGGCAAAGGAAATATAAAATAATAACCGAGCTTTACGGTTTTCCAGAAGATAGCTTTGAAGCCAGGACGAGCCCAAAAGCTGAAGCGTTCTGGCGTATAAAGAAAAGTTGAAAGGTGGGATGTAAAATGAAGGTATTAGTTTCATACGATTATCCGCCGTCACCGGGAGGTCTGGCGACGCAGGGTGATTTGCTCTACAGGGGCCTGAAAGAGATGGGAGTGGATGTGCATGCGGTGAATTTCGAATCTGCTCAGGAGAAAGAATGGTATTACCGCTGGTTCGAGCCGGAAGTGGTGCTCGGAGTCGGCTACTGGGGACATTGTCCTCATATTGTTCTGCACCCGAAGCGATACGGGATTCTGCCGGTGCCGTGGATGGTAGCAGATGGTTATATGGCCAACTACAGAGAGATACTCGAGGATTTGCCATTGATACTGGTAACAAGCAACTGGGTTAAAAAGATTTATATGCGCGACGGCTTAAGCGGGAAAAACATTGAGGTTCTGCATGTCGGCTGCGATACCGATGCATTTACACCGCGTGATACCAATGACCTAAAGGTTACTACGGTACGTGAGTCTCTGGGCGTTTCGCCGGAGCAGATAATGGTACTTACGGTGGGCGGTGACGCTGCGTCAAAAGGAGCTCAGGAGGTTATGCAGGCACTGGCGCTAAACGATACTCAGCTTCCGGACTGGAAGTATGTGTGCAAGGTCTGGCCACAGCCGAGAACGGAGGAGCAGAATCTTTTAGATTTGCAGCTTGCCACTCATCTTGGGATTGAAAAGAACGTCGTTTATACGACGAGCAGGGTATCGCGCAATTTTATGCCGTACCTTCTTGCGGCCTGCGACATATATGCGGCGCCGTCGCGGCTTGAAGGTTTCGGGATGATACAGATAGAAGCAAATGCCTGCGGCAAGCCTGTTATAGGGATAAAGGCAATGGGGATGCTCGATACGCTGATTCACGGTAAGACGGCATATCTGGCGGAAGTTGCACAGGAGATAAGATTAAGAGAGGTCACTCTCGGTGATGAGTCGGGTTATGAACCGGGCAGCAAGGTTGTCTTCAAGAGGCCTCGAATAGTCGATTACAGGGCAAGTATCCACGACATAGCGAAATACCTGCTTGAGCTGATGAAGAATCGCGAGCTTAGAAATCAAATGGGACAGGAAGGAAGAAAAAGAGCTGTGGCAAACTTCGATTACAGAGTGATAGCAAAGAAATTTGTTCAGTTAGTCAGCGAAAGGCTCGGCATAAGTTAGTATGAACAGAAAGCACAAAAAATTGATAGCGCAGGCGAAATCGGCGGCGTTGAGGGTTCTGCTTCATAATAATCACGGCCCATACAGGAAACTTCCCCGTGTAGCGGGCTGGGGTTATCCTGA
>CAYNDE010000201.1:0-3530 GCA_964395535.1 uncultured Pirellulales bacterium | reverse complement strand
CTAATGTCACCATCACTGATTCCGAAGCCCTCTAAGGTTGCCGCTCCGAAATGTTTAAGCAGTCTTTGTTTTGCCTGATAAGGGTCGAAGTACCAGCCGGGCCGCTCCGTTATAATCGCTCCGGTCAATTGAGTAATCTCTTTGGCTAACTTTTTTATCTCTGCCTCAAATAACTCACCACGCCTGTCTGCTAACAGACACTCTGCTGGTGACAGACGCAATAGTTCGTCGAGCAGTCTATCTTCAGGTATCTGCTGAACGAAAAAATGACCCGTTGACAAATCGACCCAGCTTGTCGCAGCCTGTCCCTTAGCATTCAGTGACACTGCGCAGAGGTAGTTATCCTCCTTTGCGTTCAGCAGCATATCATCTGTCAATGTACCTGCAGTTACGATTCGGACCACATCTCGTTTAACAACTCCTTTTGCTTGCTTCGGGTCTTCGACCTGTTCGCAGACCGCAACCTTGTAGCCCGCCTGAAGCATCTTTTTCAGGTATCCATCAACGGCGTGGTAGGGCACTCCCGCCAGGGGAACCGGATTGTCAGCTTTACTTCTGCTGGTAAGCGTCAGCCCCAAAACTTTCGAGCAGGTTTTCGCATCTTCGTAGAACGTCTCGTAGAAATCGCCCATCCGGAAAAACAATATACAATCCGGGTATTTTTGCTTGAAGTGGGCGAACTGTTTCATCGCCGGAGTCAATTTTTCATCCTGTACAGCCATACCTTAAGATTATACTCAAAGCCGGCTATTTAACAACTCAAATTGAATCTTTCAGAGATGGTCTGGCTTTAAAAAAAGAAAGCGTTTTTTTGCTTTGCTATATTAATCCTTATAAACGATAGATTTCTCGCCTATGGCCGATTTTGACTATATCAATTATAATATCTTTGTCATCAATAGAATATACTATTCTGTAATCTCCCTGACGAATGCGGAAACGATTTTGCCCCGACAACTTCTCACAGCCCTTAGCTCTCGGGTTTTGGGCAAGTGATTTGATTCGTTTGACTATTCTTCGAAGGTCTTTTTTGCCGATATCTTCCAGCTCTTTTGCAGCAGACTTTTTGATGGTTATTTTATATTTTGCCATCTGCCTTGAGCCTCTTCAGGACATTGTCAAATGAAAGGCTTGGCTCTTTCTTGCGCTCTTCAAAGGCTGCTATGTCGGTTGCGTCTTCTGCTAATGACAATCTAATCGCTTCGGAAACCAGCTCTGACATAGAATGCTCTGTTTCCGCGGCTTTCATCCGCAAGGCATGATGCATATCAGGGTCTATATAAATCGTTGTTCTTTTTGTATGTGTTTTCATAAATCACCTCAATATTAACATTATAATGCATTAATGTCAAAACACAATTTTTAAAAATACAGGTTTTTTATCATAATTCCGATATCAGGGCATTATTTTGAACAAATTGAGCAGTTTTCGGCGTTTTTATAATTCTCCAGCCGCCGCATTTTGACAGATAAAACCCGCCTATAGCCGGCCGTTTAACAACTCCGTTATTAGCTTAATAATCTCTTGTTTCGATTTTGCTCCGGCGATTTTTGAGATTATCTTTTCCTGCCTGTTCGTAAAGCAGACTGTTGATTGTAAATCAAACCCGGCAGCACCCAGCACTTGTGATGTTCTTGATATCAGATTCTCGATTCCCTCGCCGGTTTTTGCGCTTATGGTTATGCAATTGCGCAGTTGCTTTGGCAGCTTGAATATATTAAGTTTTGCCGGCAGGTCGGCTTTATTCAGCACGGTTAAAGCCTTTTTGCCTGAAATCTTGTCAACTATTTTTTCATCAAGCTGCTCAATTTCACCGTTCCTGTCGAGAACAAGCAGAACTAAATCGGCATCATGCAAAATTTCCATACTTTTTTTCTGCGCTATTTTTTCAATCGCCTTCTGCCTTCCGTCTTCCGTCCTCTGTCCTTCGTCCAACCCCGCCGTGTCAATCAGCTCACAGAAAAACTCACCGAGCCTGCACTCAGCAGTAACATAATCGATGGTTGTCCCTGCAATCTCGGTGACAATGGATTTTTGCCTGCCTGCAAGATAATTTAGTAACGTGCTTTTGCCGCTGTTCGCAGGCCCTGTTATAACGATTTGCGCTCCGTCAATGAAGAGTTTCGCCAGTCGTGTGTCTTCTAAAATTTGCTCAGCCTCAGCCTGTATCTGCTTGATTGTTTCTGTCTTTATCTTTTCGAGCCAGTCTTGAACTTTAGCACTCAGGCCGGTTGAGCTTTGATTTAAGATTACCTTTGTTCCCGCGATTGTTTTTGCCCGCCCCTGCGCTATTTTTGCCTCGATTTCAATACCTGTTAAACCCTGCTTTTTGAAGATGGTTTGTAAAAACTTTTCGGCGCTTACAATTTTTACTTTATGCTTGCCAAGCAGTCTTGAAATATCAGCAACTATCAGAGGATTGCCGTGACAGTTTATTGCGAAGTTTTTTTCCCCTTCAAAGCCGATGGTCACCTGGTCGATAATTTCATCGCCCTCGTATATTGTCCCTACGATGATGCTGCCGACCTTAAATTCCGCTTTTTTACTGCCTGTAGGCCTGAATATCTTTTCGATAACACTTTCAGCCTTGCTGCCGTAAAGCTGTATTGTTGATATCGCACCCGTTCCCTTGCCCGTCATTACCGCTGCAATAGTATTAATCGCTTTCCCCTTGCAACTAATGGCCCCTGACTTTAAATTCTTTGTTCGTCATTTGATTTCTTTCCGTCCTTTGTCTTCTGCCCTCCGCCTTCCGGTTTTATACTTTGCTTTCGATATGTTTTCTGTAGGCAAGTGCAATTCCCTTGATTACGAGGTTGGGGACATAGTTGTCGATGAATTTGCAGTCGTCCTTTATCAATTCTGCTCCCGCACCTGTTATAATCGTTTGAGGCCATCTGCCGATTGTCTCTGCGAACCGTCTTATAATCTCCTGCAGTGTCGCAATAGCCGAATAGTACAGCCCGCAGTTTATCGCCTCCTCTGTATTTGTGCCGTATACGCCTGCCGGCCTGCTGACTTTGATTTTCGGAAGATGGACGGTCGAGTTCTTCAATGCCTGAGCACTTGCCTCGAAACCCGGTACTATCACGCCTCCCACAAAAACGCCTCTCTCATCGACCATATCTATTGTCACCGCCGTGCCGAAATCCGCAACAATTACCGCGTCCTCGACAACCACATAGGCCGCTGCCGCTGTAACTACTCTGTCGGTTCCTATCTTGTCTTTATATGTTTTGTCAACCGATAAGTCTATCGGGAAGGGGATGTCTTTTCCTATCAAGCGAATCTTTTCGCCGAGCTGTTCTGCGATTTTACGAATCATTTCCGTCCAGGCCGGCTTGACGCTGCTGGCGATTATCACACCATCGCGCTTCTTTTCCTTTGATGCTTTAGATACAGGGATTTTCTCCCACAGCTCTTTCAGCTCGCGTTCAAAAACATCCACCGAGCCGCCCGGCACCGATACGACCAGCTTTTCCTCACCTTTCAGAAAAAGTCCCAGCCGAATATTCGTATTGCCTATATC
>CAYNDE010000200.1:0-3538 GCA_964395535.1 uncultured Pirellulales bacterium | reverse complement strand
ACCTGTTAAATAGTTATAAAAACAAAATGAAATTAGTTGCAAAACTATGACATTTTCTACGTTCGTGCGTCACCGCCTTATCTATACGCATGCCTATGTGGTTAACTTATCCATAATGGCGGTATCAGTCACAAAGTTAGAGCTGCCTCGAGATGGTTGAAATGTCATAAATTTGTAATTTTTCCTGTCCTCTTTTTATGACTATTACATTCAGAGTCAGCGATAATGGCATAAAAGGAGGGCTGAAAAATGATACGCAAACTGGGAATCATAGTGTTACTTATCGGTGTGGTCAGTGTAGTTATTGGTGCGGTCTTCATCAGTCAGGCCATTGAGAAGAATGATTGGATAACAAGTGCCATGCAGCAAGAGAAGGTGACTCTTGGCTTTTCTGAAGAACAGATAGCAGCCGGCGACGTAATCGACAATGCCAAAGAAGCGCAAATCGCCGGGGATACGATAAGAGAGCATCGTCGAGGAATAGCCCCTACTTATAATGATTTGCTGGCTGCCTCTGGCGGTAAGTTTGACCCGACAAACCCTGAAGACTTGGATTACGCACAAGCTTTAAACATGGAAAACTATCTGTATCTCGCCGTCCTGAGTTTTGGTGTAATCCAGATGATTATGGGAACAGGTGCCATTCTAATATTAATCGGGGTCGCGCTTGGAGGAATCGGCATAGCTTTATACCGTCTGGCGAACACGTAGTGAGCGGTAAAACGCAGGATAAACGAATTATCGTAAGCATACGGAACTACAAAAAACGGATGTTATAGATAAATAAAGCAAAGGAGGGAAAAGCAATGCGCAAAAAACTGTTACTCACTATTAGCCTGGTTATGCTCGTTGTCGGCACCATGGGCTTGTTTGCCTG
This sequence comes from uncultured Pirellulales bacterium, assembly GCA_964395535.1. Taxonomy (GTDB): domain Bacteria; phylum Planctomycetota; class Phycisphaerae; order Sedimentisphaerales; family Anaerobacaceae; genus CAYLMG01. Next base: position 2,661 of record CAYNDE010000200.1, on the reverse strand, counting down.
TGCGCCGCTGACTGGCGCTACACCGGCACCCACACCAACTGTTAATGGCACACCGACTCCGCCTACTATGCAAGAGACAGGAATGCTGACCATTCCCGAAGTAGTAAACAAGATTAAACCTTCGGTTGTATCCATAAACGTCGAAATTACGACCTATGATTTCTTCAATCGACCAGCTAAAGCCGAGGGCGCCGGTTCCGGGTGGATTATTGATGGAGATGGCTACATCGTAACCAATAACCATGTCGTCCAGAATGCCGATAATGTCACCGTAACGTTGAACGATGGCCGTATCTTTCAGGCTGCATCAGTCAAGACTGATGCCCTGACCGACCTGGCTGTTGTTAAGATTGGCGCCCGGGACCTCCCGGCACTAAGTGTTGGCGACTCCTCCAAACTGGAGGTCGGCGATGGTGTGGTTGCCATCGGTAACGCCCTGGGACAGGGTATCAGTGCTACTGCCGGTATCGTAAGCGTAGTGAACGCTTCTCTGGACACATCCTCCGGACAAACCCTTCTTGGTCTCATACAAACCGATGCTGCCATTAATCCGGGCAACAGCGGCGGTCCCCTGGTGAACATGGCCGGAGAGGTCATCGGTATTAACAGCATCAAGGTTGCCGAGGTTGGGGTAGAAGGTATGGGTTACGCTATCAGCATAAATGAGGCGGTACCTGTTATCAACGCCCTTATTGAAAAAGGTTATATAGTAAGACCCTGGTTAGGTATAGGAATTTCCACCGTTAATGAGTTTGTCGCCAGTCTTTATAATCTGTCCGTAGATAAAGGTGTGCTGGTCACTAGTGTCGTCAAGGATAGCCCGGCTGATAAAGCCAGATTGAGAGAAGGAGATATCATTACCATTATTGATGATAAAGAAATTGCCGATACAGGTGAACTGATAAAAGTAATAAATTCTTCTGAAGTTGGCCAGACAGTGGAAATAACCTACTGGCGAGGTGATACCAAGGAAATGGCTAATGTTACTCTGGCAGAAAGCCCGCCGCCCCAGTATTAGCATTGTAGGAGGAGGGATTTCATGAGCTTTAACTCGTGGTATTTCTAATATTTCTGTAAAGGAGGTAGGCGAGATGTATAAAAGAATGCTGGTTCCCCTCGATGGTTCCGAACTGGCCGAAATAGCTCTACCGTACTCTGAGGTACTGGCGGAAAAGCTCGACTCCGAGGTAATCTTGGTAAACGTGCGCACACCGGGTGAGGACCCGGGAAATCCTGAGCACAGGTCGTACCTCAGCAAAATGGCGGCTACCGTAGAGCAGAATATGAGCAAATCCAGTGATACACCGCCGGGACAGAAGGTAAAGGTGGAGTCAATCATTATCGGTGCGTCAGGTCTGTTAACCCACGCCGCTGAAGAAATAGTGGACTATGCGGAGAAGGAAAATGTCAGCCTGATTATCACGGCAACACACGGGAGAACCGGCGTCAGGCGGTGGACGCTCGGTAGCACCGCCGATAAGATTGTCAGGGCCGCAAAATGCCCGGTATTGCTTATCAGGGCTAATATTGATGTTCCCAAGAAGGTGAAGCTGGAGAAATTACTCGTTCCACTTGATGGGTCGAAGCAGAGCGAAACGGTACTTCCGCACGTTGAAAGGCTGGCTTCCAGGCTAAAAGCCGAAGTCACCCTTCTTCACGTTGTCATGCCGCTTTACCAGGTTTATACTGCCGCCGAAAGCACCGGCTACTATGGCGGTATGGGTATGGTTAGAGTTCCCTATACTGAAGAGCAAATGAAGCCGTTAAAGGCAAGTGCCGAAAGCTACCTGCAAAAAGTTAATGGCAGACTGATGGACGAAGGCGTCAAGACAAGTTATAAAGTAGTTGTGGGTTCTGCGGGCGAGGAGATTATTAAGGCAGCCGATGAGATACCTGCTGATATGGTGGCCATGTCGACACACGGGGAATCAGGATTCAACCGCTGGGAGCATGGCAGCATCGCAGATAAGGTTTTACGCGCCGGAAAAACGCCACTGCTGCTGGTAAGAGAACTCCAAACATAGCTCAGTGGAACTACCTCAGTTCATCTTATAATGTCAGGCAAATAAGGAGGGATAAAGTGAACAGAAAAAATGCAACTGAAGCGTATGTCACCCAGGGTAACGTTGCCAGCGTACGTACTATTAAACCCTTAATAGCTGACCTATGTAGCACAGATGGGACAGTACGTGTGCGGGCGCGTAAATCTCTGGTGAATATCGGGCATGCTGCCGTTAGACCACTGGTCAAAGCCTTGGCCAGTAAGCAGGAGTGGGCGCGATGGGAAGCTGCCAAGACCCTGGCCCAGATTGGTGACCCATCAGCCACACAAGCACTCATCGGAGCGCTACAGGATAAGATGTTCGATGTCCGCTGGCTGGCTGCCGAGGGATTAATTCACATCGGGGAAAAAGCTATCAAGCCATTATTGGAGGCAGTTATCCAGCAACCAGACTCTCTCTGGATAAGGGAAGGCACACACCATATTTTGCATGAGCTTCCGGAAAACACCCTCAAGGAAACCTTGAAACCGGTATTAAACGCCTTAGAAGACGTAGAACCGTCTTTGGAAGTTGCTATCGCTGCAAAAGCAGCCCTGGATGTAATTAAGTAGATAAATACTCCACGGTTAAGTTGCAGTTTTTTAATCGGCTGTGCTAG
>CAYNDE010000199.1:0-3541 GCA_964395535.1 uncultured Pirellulales bacterium | reverse complement strand
GCCTGTTTCATTTCTGCGAGAATGCCGATTTAAGGGCCGCCAACAAGCAGGTAATTGAGGCATTGATAAAAGCGGGTGCGTTCGACCATCTCGGCGGTCACCGCGCGCAGATGCTTGCCGGCCTTGAGAAGGCAATGCAGACAGGCGCCGGCATCCAGGCTGACAGGCAGAACGGGCAGATGAACTTTTTCGGACAAATGGACGGGACAAGCGATTATGCGGGCGACCATAATAGCCTTCCCCAAATCCCGCCCTGGCCCGAACAGCAGATGCTCGCCTTCGAAAAGCAGGTGCTCGGATTCTATGTAACAAGCAATCCATTGAGCCATTGCGCCGAGATTATAAATATTTACTCGACGCTCAATACCTCGCAGCTTTCGGACACCAAAGACGGCCAGCAAATAATCATCGGCGGAATGATAACGAAAAAAAGGACACTCGTAACAAAAAGAGGAAAAAACGCAGGCTCGAAAATGGCTGTCTTCATCCTCGAAGATTTGCAGGGACAGGTCGAAGTGGTCCTGTTCCCGGATACTTTAAGACAGTACGAAGATTATCTCGCAGAAGACACTGTGGTTTTTGTAAAGGGCAAAGTTGACCACAGAAGAGAAAATCCGAACATCTTCGCCTACGAGCTGATAAGGCTCGAAGATGTAAGAGAAAAACTCGCAGCCAAGGTAAGGATTCAGTTGAAAGCGGACGATGTCACGAAAGAAAAAGCCCTGGAGATTAAAAGCATCTGCCAGCATCACAGAGGAAACAGTCCCGTTTACGTTTTGGTACGGACCGAGAAGGGCAGGGTCCAGACAAAAACCGACAATTCTTTATTTGTCAACCCGGACGTGGACTTTTGCAAAAAGATGAAACAGCTCGTGGGGGAGGATAACTTCCAGCTTACCAGATAAAATAAAAGGTTGATAAAGCACGATTTTTTCCTATACTTAATGGGAATTGACATTTTTTTTCGAGGTTGATTATGGAGACGTTAGAAAAAGCTGATAAATCCGTTTTAAAACTGGAGCCGGCCCTGCCGTATAAGGTCGCCGATATTTCGCTTGCTGAATGGGGCAGAAAAGAAATGAAGCTGGCCGAAAACGAGATGCCAGGTCTGATGGCAATTCGCAAAAAATATGCCGCTCAAAAACCGCTTAAGGGCCTGAAAATTACCGGCAGTCTGCATATGACTATTCAGACAGCGATGCTTATAGAGACCTTAAAAATTCTCGGAGCCGATATTCGCTGGGCATCCTGCAATATCTTTTCGACCCAGGACCACGCAGCCGCCGCCGTCGCCAAAGAAGGCCTGGCAGCAGTTTTTGCCTGGAAAGGTGAAACGCTGCCGGAATACTGGTGGTGCACAGAGCAGGCCCTTACCTGGCCGGACGGCTCAGGACCCGATACTATTGTTGACGACGGCGGTGACGCAACATTGTTTGTCACCCAGGGTATAAAGGTAGAAAAAGAACCGTCATTACTTACGAAAAAGTATGATAATAAGGAGCTGCAGATTGTTATGAACAGGCTCTCTGAGAGCCTTAAAACAGACCCGAAAAGATGGACGAAAGTCGCTTCAAAACTGCGCGGTGTCTCGGAAGAAACAACCACGGGAGTAAACAGATTGTACCAGATGGCCGCCGCTGGAAAGCTTCAGTTCGCAGCGATTAACGTTAACGATTCCGTCACCAAGAGCAAATTCGACAACCTTTACGGCTGTCGCGAGTCACTGGTTGACGGCATAAAACGCGCTACCGATGTTATGGTAGCTGGCAAAACGGTTGTTGTCTGCGGCTATGGTGACGTCGGTAAGGGCTGTGCACAATCTATGAGGGCACTGGGTGCGAGGGTCCTCATTACCGAGATAGACCCTATTTGCGCACTGCAGGCGCTAATGGAAGGTTTCCAGGTTACAACTATGGAAGAAGCCGCTGCAGCAGGCGATATATTCATAACAGCAACGGGCTGCTGTAACGTTATTCGCGGCGAGCATATGGAAAAGATGAAGGACGAGGCGATAGTCTGCAATATCGGCCACTTCGACAGTGAAATCGAAATGAGCTATCTCGAGAACAACAGCAAATGCAAAAAGGAAAATATCAAGCCTCAGGTTGACAAATGGATGCTTGAGTCCGGCCGCTCGATTATTATGCTGGCTGAGGGACGCCTGGTGAACCTCGGCTGTGCAACGGGACATTCAAGCTTCGTTATGAGTAACAGCTTCACCAATCAGTGCCTGGCTCAGATTATGCTTGCGTCCGAAAAGCTCGAGCCGAAGGTCTATACACTGCCCAAAAAGCTTGACGAGGAAGTTGCAAGATTACATCTCGGCCGGCTGGGTGCGAAGCTCACAAAACTGACAGCCGAACAGGCTGATTATCTCGGTGTCCCCATCGACGGACCTTATAAGTCCGAGCACTACCGTTACTGAAATTAAGATTGTTTAAAAAGAAAGATAGAGACGCCATGTTAACGAATGCCGTTTGTGCCGATATTTTCAGACCGTCAGAAAAAATCAGGGCTTTAATCTATGACGTTGCTTTAATAATCATCGGCTCACTGGTTATCGCCGCCTCTGCCCAGATAGCCGTCGGCTGGCCCGTTCCGATTACAGGCCAGACATTCGCAGTTCTGATGATAGCAGTGCTGTTCGGCAGCAAAAGAGGCAGCCTTGCGGTTTTAACTTACATATTAGAGGGCTCTGCCGGACTTGCTTTTTTCGCCCAGGGCAAAGCAGGCATTACAGTTTTAGCCGGGCCTACCGGGGGATATCTGGCTGGATTTATCTTTGCGGCATATACTGCTGGATTACTGGCAGAAAGAGGCTTCGACAGAAAAATTGTGACTACAATCCTGACGATGGCAGCGGGCAATCTGATTATATATGCTTTCGGTCTGAGCTGGCTGTTTGTTCTGGCGTCTTTAGGTAAGCTGACGGATACAAAAGGTGTACTCGCTGTCGGCTTATATCCTTTTATAATCGGCGACATAATAAAGATAGCTCTTGCAGCAGCATTACTGCCGACAGGGTGGAAACTGTTGAATAAATTCAGCAGCGTAAATCGCAAGGTGAACTAATAAATAACGGCGATAAAACGTTTAACTTTTAAGGCTTACTAATCCACTTCGACTATTTCAGTAAATCTTACCAGGGCACTCGACGTAGCCGGGTGTGCTTCAATTGTCCCTACGAGCCCGACCTTTTTATTAAAATATTTGCTGATGTCCATTTCCGGCGCCGAGCTGGCCGGCAAAGCATAGCTAATAATATTGCCTGCGCTGTCGATTATTTTATAATGTTTAATTACAGGCTCGGTGCCATAGATGCTGGAAGTCTGGATTCTGCCAATCACAGCAAATCTTCCGAGATTCTCAAGCTGCTCAAGTCTGCTCTGACAGGCCTTCTGAATATTTTCCTTTGTCTGCTGTAACTGCTGGTCCTGAAGCTGAACAGCTTTTGCAACTTCGCCGGCCAGTTCAAAACTTTCTATACGTTTGACCATAAACTCGGCATAACGCGCGGCTTTATCGGCATCTTTATTCTCAG
>CAYNDE010000198.1:0-3548 GCA_964395535.1 uncultured Pirellulales bacterium | reverse complement strand
GCTTGGTTGCAACATAAATTTTCACCATCTCCAAAACACCGCTCGGAAGCTCATCACCATGTTTCAAAGTCTTTATCCTCTGCTCTGCATCTTCCCGAGCTTCATTTATCCTTACCCAAAACGCATCGATGATTTTCTGAACCTCGTCTCTCTGCGACGCCGGTTTAGCCCATTTGATACTGAAGTTTTCGACCTGCTCATATATAACATCATCATCCTCGCTGGCCCCGACCTTTTGCCGGGTCGACGGGTCAACTATTTTAACATCCATCTTCTGATTTATTGCTTCAATCATCTGCCTGAACACAGCACAGTGTTTCGTCTTCATCTCCTGATTAATTGCCTTGATTTGCGCTCTCAGCGCCAACTTTTCCTCATCGCCTCCGTGACCTCGTCGAATAAAACGCTCTGTTCTTATCACCACACCTTCATAACCGCTCGGTAATTCCAGCGAATCATTTTTCACATCCTCGCCGGCCCTTCCGAATATCGCATGCAGAAGCTTCTCTTCGGGCGTAAGCTCTGTCTTGCTCTTTGGAACAACCTTACCCACCATAATATCACCCTGTTGTACTCTTGTGCCTTCACGGATAATCCCGTGCTCATCGAGATTCCGAAGAGCCCTCTCGCCCACATTCGGAATATCATTGGTAAATTCCTCACGTCCAAGCCGTGTCTCTCGAATCTCCGCTGTGAACTCATCTATATGAATGCTCGTAAAGCAATCGTCCTTAACCAGCCGCTCACTGATAACTATTGCGTCCTCAAAATTAAATCCGTCGAAAGAAACAAAACCCACAAGCACATTTTTGCCAAGGCTCAGAACACCTTCACTCGTCCCTCCCCCGTCGGCTATCACCTGACCCTTTTTGACCTTGTCCCCCACTTTAACCACAGGAACCTGATTAAGGCAGGTCCTCTCATTCAAACCAAAAAACTTCTCAAGATTGTACTCGTCGGTATTATTAATCATCACTCGCTTTGAGTCAACTGCCGTAACGGTGCCGCGGTTGGCCGCCCGCACCGTCATACTTGAATGCTGACCTACAATCTCTTCCATTCCGGTATTGACAAAGGGCTTTTCTGTCTTTAAAAGCGGCACCGCCTGACGCTGCATATTCGAGCCCATCAAAGCCCTGTTCGCATCATCATGCTCCAAAAAGGGAATCAGTGATGCTGACAAACCCACTATCTGCTTCGGGGAAACATCAACATAATCGACCTGGTCACTGTTGACCTGTGCAAGCTCACCGCCCCTCATTGCCAGTACCATCCCCTCCTGTATCTTTCCGCTTTTCTGCTCGACTATTCCAGGCGCACCAATCACTGCTTTCATATCCTCATCAGCCCGCAAATATTTAACCTCGCCGGTTACCTTGCCGTTTTTCACTTTGTTATACGGCGTAAGCAAAAAACCGTATTCATCTATCGTCGCAAATATTGCCAGAGAAGAAATCAAACCGATATTCGTACCCTCAGGCGTTTCTATCGGACAGATACGGCCGTAATGGCTGATGTGAACATCTCTGACCTCAAAGCCGGCTCGTCTGCGGTTCAGTCCCCCAGGCCCAAGTGCAGAAAGCCGTCTTTCATGTGTAAGCTGACTGAGCGCATTGGTCTGGTCAACTATCTGGCTGAGCTCTCCCCTGCCAAAAAAGTAGTTGATACTGCTCGATATCGCCTTGGAATTTATCAAATCGGCAACCCGAACCTCGTCCTCGCTTTCCCTCTTGATACTCATCCGCTCCTGAACAGTTTTGCGAAGCGTCAGAAGTCCCTTACGGAACTCGTCGCCGGCCAGCTCATCAATAGTCCTCACCCGCCTGTTTCCAAGATGGTCAATATCATCAATCTCACCAATATTATTTCTGAGCTTTATAATATATCTCATCGTATTGAGGAAGTCTTCCGGCCGAAGAGTCATCTCACTGCCGCTTACATCCTGCTCAAATTTCCTGTTTATTCTGAATCTGCCAACCTTGCCGAGGCGATAGCGGTTCACATCGGAAAACTTCTCATCAAAGAATATCTTTGCCTTTTCCTGATTAGGCGGATTACCAGGTCTTAACCGCATATAAAACTTCAGCAGTGCCTGCTCATGGTTGCGGCAATCATCTTCCGCAACGGTATTCAAAATAATCGCATCCTTGACATTCTCGACTACCTCTACATTCTTAATCCTGCTCTGCTTTATCAAAGACAGCTTGTCTCCTATCAGCGTGCCTGCCTTTACTATTATCTCACCCGTCTTGGTGTCAACAATGTCACCTACCGCCCACATCGAAGGCTTGAGCTTCGCTTTTGCTACCGTCTTCGTCGGATAAAACAGCCGGATTATCGACTCAGTGTCACTAAAATCAGCACTTATAGCCCGCAAAAATATCGTCGCTGGTATTTTGCTTGACTGGTCTATTTTGACGACAAGAGCATCTTTTTTCGTAACGCTTATCTCTATCCAACTGCCCCTCTCAGGTATTATCCTGCCGCCGTGAAGTATTCGGTCGCCTTCCTTGCTGTCGATAAGAAAGTCAACACCCGGGCTGCGGTGTAGCTGACTGACTATCACCCGCTCTGCTCCATGGATGATAAACTCACCGCCGCCTATCATCTTCGGCACTTCACCGAGATACACCGGCTGCTCCGCAACATCGGCTGCGCCGGTCCTGTGAAGTCGGCAGCAAATCTTCAGCGGATAACCGTATGTCAGACGAAGCTGACGGCACTGTGTAGGCGTATAACGGGGCTTCTCAAGCTCATAATGAACATAATCCATACGCATCGAACCATCGTAGCTCTCTATCGGAAATATCTCTCGAAACAGTGCCTCAAGACCAATATTTTTTCGCTTGCCGGGCTCAGCATCAGGCTGCAGAAATCTGTCATAGCTGTCTTTCTGCATCGCTACCAAATCCGGTATTTCCAATGCATCGCCGACCCTGCCGAAATTGCGCACAGTTTGCACTTCCATTTGTTCCTCCCGAATTAATTGTATAAAACTTAAACTAAAAAAAGCTCTTTCAAATCTTAACTTACTTTATCTCGACTACCGCGCCGGCCTCTTCTAACTTCTTCTTCATCAACTCCGCATCTTCCTTGCTTACAGCCTCCTTAACCGGTTTCGGCACACCCTCAACCAAATCCTTCGCCTCTTTAAGACCAAGACTGGTAATCGCGCGCACTTCTTTAATCACCTGTATCTTCTTGTCACCGAACTCTTTCAATATTACATCAAAAGTGGTCTTCTCCTCCACCGCTTCTGCTCCACCTGCAGCAGCCGAACCACCGGAAACCATAACAGCCGCACCGGCCGCAGGCTCAATACCATGCTCGTCCTTGAGATAATCCGCAAGCTCCTTGGCCTGCATCAGCGTCAATCCTACTATCGAATCTCCGAGCTTCTTTATATCACTGCTCCAGCCCTTGGATTCTTTATCCTTCTTTGCCGGTTTCTCCTTCGTCTCTGCTTCTTTTACTTTTTCTTCTGCCATCTCTGAAAACTCCTCTTATCAATAAACACCTGATGGTAGCCGAGACTACGCCGTCTCGTT
>CAYNDE010000197.1:0-3596 GCA_964395535.1 uncultured Pirellulales bacterium | reverse complement strand
TATTGATAAATAAACAAAATCATATATCCTAACCAGCAGGCGAAAACATAACAGCTTCCGCAATTTATTAAAGGGAAAGAAAATGTCGGACAAAACACAAATCTACACAAGCCCCCTCGCAGAAAGGAACGCCTCCGAACAAATGGTACAGCTATTCAGCGCCCGGACAAAATTTACAACCTGGCGAAGGCTGTGGCTGCAGCTCGCAAAGGCACAGAAAAAGCTCGGCCTGAACATAAAACAAAACCAGATTAACGAGATGGCCAAACATATCGAAGACATAGACTTTAAAAAAGCTGCACTGCTGGAAAAAAAGCTTCGCCACGACGTCGTCGCCCACATCCAGACTTTCGCCCAGGCTGCCCCAAAGGCCGCTCCAATCATCCATCTCGGCGCAGCAAGCTGTTATGTAGCCGACAATACCGACCTTATCATTATGAAAAACGGGATGCAGATAATCGCCGGCAAACTCGCAATTCTCATTAATCAACTCGGCAAGTTCGCGAAAAAATACCGCGCACTACCGACGCTCGGTTTCACTCATTACCAGCCGGCTCAGCTTACAACCGTTGGAAAAAGAGCAATACTCTGGTGTAACGATTTTGTAACCGACCTGAACGAAATCAAATACAGAGTGCAAAACCTTCCGTTCAGAGGCGCAAAAGGAACAACCGGCACGCAGGCATCCTTTCTTGCACTGTTCGACGGCAATCACAACAAAGTCAAACAGCTCGACAGGATAGTCGCCGAAGCATTCGGTTTTAAAAAACTCTGCCCTGTTACCGGCCAGACTTATCCAAGAAAAATCGATTCTATGATTGTAAGCTCCTTAGCTCTTATAGCTCAGTCGGCACATAAAATGTGCAACGACATCCGTCTGCTCGCCAACCTAAAAGAAATAGAAGAGCCTTTCCAGAAATCCCAGGTCGGCTCTTCCTCGATGCCCTATAAAAGAAATCCGATGAGATGCGAAAGGGCAACAGCTTTGAGCCGATTCGTCATAAGCCTGGCAACCAGCCCACAAATGACCGCCTCCGAGCAGTGGCTCGAAAGGACACTCGACGATTCTGCCAACAGAAGAATAGTCATTCCCGAGGCCTTTATGGCCGTAGACGGTATTCTCGAAATACTTATCAATGTCACCGCCGGACTCGTAGTATATCCGAAGGTAATAGCCTCGCATATCAATGCTGAGCTTGCCTTCATGGCCACTGAAAATATCCTTGTAGCAGCAGTAAAAGCCGGCGGAAATCGCCAGGTGCTTCATGAAAAAATCAGGCGTCACTCACAAGCTGCCGCTGCGCAGGTAAAACAGTTCGGAAAAACAAACGACCTTATAGAAAGACTAAAAGCCGACCCCGCCTTTAGCAAAATCGATTTCAAAAAGATACTAAACCCGAAAGACTACATCGGCAGAGCTCCACAGCAGGTTGATGAATTCATAGTTCAATACGTCATACCCATCAGAAGAAAATACAAAAATCAACTCGACAAAACTGTGGAATTAAAGGTCTGAAAGATGACGAGAGAGGAACTTATAAAACGCATTAAAGAAACCGCCTATCTTGAAGGCGATTTTACACTGCGAAGCGGCAAAAAAAGCAAGTACTATCTTGATAAATACCTGTTCGAGACCTGCCCGGACATCCTGAAACAGCTGGGTAAGGAATTTGCCAAGTATGTCACCGACGATGTCACCCTGATAGCTGGCGCGGAGCTCGGCGGTGTGGCCCTCGCAGCCGTCACCGCTATGGAAACCGGCAAAAACTGGGTAATCATCCGCAACAGCAAAAAAAATTACGGTACGGGAAAAATGGTTGAAGGAACAATAAAAGCCGGTGACATTGTCCTGCTCGTCGAAGATATCGCTACCACGGGCGGCCAGGTTCTCGAAGCTGCGAAAATCATAACTGAAGCAGGAGCAACGGTAAAAAAAATCGTCTGCACAATCGACCGCAGACAGGGAGCCGAAGAAAACATCACAAAGGCAGGCTATAAATTCGAATCAATCCTCACAAAAAATGATTTAGGTATCGTCAATTAACTGGCTTACGGAAAAAAGGTTAATATGGAAGCTTTACAAACACCTTAATTATTTTTTTTGCAATATTTGCCTTGGCAGCATACGCAGCTTTTCCCCATCTGCCATTTGCTGCTTTAAAAAAAACAGTTGATTTGTCAGCTCCAATGGCCTCAGGTTTATTGGCAATAATCATATCAAGATTCTTGTCTTTAAGCTTCTTTTCGGCGTTTCTACGAATATCCTTATCTTCCAAAGCAAAACCAACAATAATTTTTCTGCCCTCCGTTTTCTGTCTTCTGACCTTCTGTTTTCCTGCCCAAGCGAGAATGTCAACAGTCGGCTTTAATCTTATTACCAAATCCTGTTCTGATTTTTTAATTTTTGTCTTTGATTTTTTAACAGGTGTGTAGTCAGAAACAGCAGCAGCCATAATAAGACAATCGCATTTATGAAAAAATTTCTTTACAGCTTCAAACATCTCAGCAGCAGTCTCAACGCCCACAAAGTCCACACCGATTGGCGGCTGCGCATCCGATGCGCTTATCAATGTCACGGTATGACCGGTCTTCAGAGCAGCTTCTGCAAGAGCATAACCCATCCGGCCGCTGCTCGCATTGGAAATAAATCGAACCGGGTCAATATATTCGCGTGTACCGCCGGCTGTTATCAAAAAGTGCATTCTAAAGCTTTCCGATTTGACAAATTAGATTCGGGCCTCGCTAATTTCGAACCCGTTTTTTATTTCTTATCAACCTTCGAGACAAGCTGTTTAATAGCCTGTAATATCTCTGCCGGCTCGGACATCCTGCCTTCTGCAATTGTCCCGCAGGCAAGTTTACCTTTCATTGGGCCTACAATCTCAAAACCCATCTCTCTAACTGCCTTGACATTTCGCTGTACAGCAGGATTATTCCACATATCTACATTCATCGCAGGCGCCAATAGCACTCGCTTCGACCAGCAGACACAAAGAATCGTGCTGACCAAATCATCACAAATACCATTCGCTATTTTGCCTATAATGTTGGCAGTCGCCGGAGCTACAACCACAATATCGGCCCACTCCACCAGACTTATATGTTCAATCCTGAATCTCTCGACGCTATCCCAAAGGCTTGTAAAAACCGCCGAATTCGTAACTGCCTCAAAACTCTTTGCCCCAACAAGGCGCTCGGCCGCTTTTGTCATAGCCGTCTTGACAGACGCCCCCTCTGAAACAAGCTTGCTTGCCAAATCGACCGCCTTGTAAGCAGCGATTCCACCGCTGACGCACAATAAAACCTTCAAGGTCTCAAATTTCAGTTTCTCGTCAGACATCTAAATCCCTCTCAGTCCTTCGCCTCTGTCGGTTCACCGATATCGCTGTCACCTAAATCAATCGTTATCTTGTCTTCCATTATCTCCCGGATAACTATCTCCATCTGGGTCATTCCCTCAGTATCCTCTATCAACGGCCTGGCTCCCTCCAGCAGCTCCGTCAAACGCTTCTGAATCAGGGCCGTCAACTTAAATCTGCCTCCTGCCTTATCAATTATCTTCGTGTCCTTAAGGTCCTCTATCATACTTTTTCTCC
>CAYNDE010000196.1:0-3603 GCA_964395535.1 uncultured Pirellulales bacterium | reverse complement strand
TAGGTTTTATTTTGAAGGATTCATAAATCATTTTTATTCCGACGGCTGTTAAGAGTGCAAAGGCGAGCCAATGGTCGAATGTCTGGATATATTCGCTGACGGTAAGGGCGGCTGAGCAGCCTATCAGCGGCATAATCGCCTGGAAGGTTCCGAAGAACAGAGCGATTCGCAAGGCGTATTTTACTTTCAATTTTTTGTAGATTGTGCCGCTGGCGATAGATACGGCAAAGGCGTCCATTGCCAGAGCGAGCGCTATGATAGAGACGGTAATAAGCTCCATAATCTAATTTTTTCGATGTCACTGAGGATAAGAAAGAGCATTTATATTTATGGTTTACATTTTTTGCAGGGTTTTTTCCCTGCCTGGATGGCCTCTTCTCTGGTTTTGTACTCTATTCTGTTTTCTGGCAGTATTCTATCGACCCAGGAGCAGTCAGGCCTGTGGAAGACGGAGCTGTTTTTTGAGGCGATGTATTTTTCCTCGACTTTTTCTTTTTCCACAGGTGTTTTCGGTGTTTCTTTCGGGGCCTGGGCTTGAGCGGGTGTTTGCTGTCTTGCCGATGGAAGAATGTTATTGAAATCGTTGACATCTGTCGGGGGCATTATCGCAGAGTTTGCTTGTTTGAAATCAGAGGCAAATTGCCCGATGTGCTTATTAACGAGGTTGGTCACTGCTGTGAACTCTGCCTGTAGAGATTCGGCCTGTATGGTTTCCGCTTTTGTCCAGAGCTCGATTCGCAGGAAAGTCGAGAGGTTTCTTTCCAGGGTTACATCCGCTGCGAAGGAAGTCCGCACGTAAAGGACCGGCGGCCTTGCGGGGTTGAGGATAATTCTGTCGATGTTGATTGTGAGCGTGGGAACATTCTGGTATCTCGCTGAGTAGCCTCTTTCAATCAAAGCTGCAATTTGGGCATCGGAGGATGTAAGTCTTCGTTCGACCATTGCGCCGAGGTTTCTATATACCCATTCGTCTCTTCCGACAAGAGCATTTTGGTATATGACCACGACACGAAGCGCCTCGACTCCGACCAGGGCGGGATTGGGTAATCCGCCTGCGTAAGCCTGCCGTGTGTCAGCTGCATTTGAACCGAATAGGTTGCCGTAGAAAAGCGCTATAATCAAAATTGCCAGAAGTGTTATTTTAGGTTTCACAGTTCACTGCCCCTTTCTATGTATCTGAATTTATATCCGGGAACTTAGGCTATTAAAGCAAAGGCATCATCGACGTTCATCCCTTTTTGTATTCCGATTGTTTCGCCCTTTTTATTTACTTTTGAGATTTTTCGTTTATAGAAGCGTTCGAGGGTGCCGATTGGATTTTCAGGTGAGCTTTCGACGAGTGCAGCAGCGACGTTAAATTTTTGGCAGGCGTCAATGTCTATAGCCGGACAGGCGAGAAAACCCTTTGGGCCGGCAACAAGCAAAATATTAAATTCGGACCATTTGACCTGAACGCCCTCGACAAGCCCGTTGGCGGTTTGAAATGTTTTTGTGTTAATCTGCATATTTGGTTCTCCGTTGGTTGTTAAGACTTTGTTATACCGGTTTGCCGAGATGGTCGGTAATTTCAGATAGTTTATCATCGAGCATCTCTTTGGTTCTGGCTTCGATGTTCAGCCGAAGCAGTGGTTCAGTGTTGCTCGGCCGACAATTGAACCACCATTCCTTGAAACGTACGGTTACGCCGTCGAGATGGTCAACCTGACCGTTACGATATTTGTTTTCGAGCTCGTCCATTTTTGCTTTTTTGTCAGCGACTCTGAAGTTTATCTCGCCGCTGCTGTGGTATCTTCTCAGCGGTTCGATGAGCCTGCTTAGAGGTACGTTTGTCTGGCTGACAATGTTTAGGATATGGACGAGGGTAATGACAGCGGAATCTGCGTAGAAGTTATCCTGGAAGTAGAAGTGCCCTGAGAGCTCGCCGCCGAATATGCCGTGTGAGTCCCGCAGGGCTTTTTTCATAAATGCGTGGCCGACTCGCTCTCGCCGGGGCGTTCCGCCGTATTTTAAGATTTCTTCGGAGACGACAAGGCTGCTTCTGAGGTCGTAAACGACAACGGATTTCGGTGACATTTTAAGAAAGTACGGTACCATCAGTGCAGTGATAAGGTCGCAACTTATGTTTTTTGCATTTTCGTCCACCATCATCATTCTGTCGGCGTCGCCGTCGAAACAGATTCCGAAGTCGCATTGGTTGTCTCTTACAGCCTGTTTAACTTCTGCGAGGTTTTCCTCGATGAGTGGGTTCGGCTCGTGTTTGAAAGTGCCGTTGTGCTCGAAATTCAGGGCGATTATCTCGATGGGCAGGTCTTCGAAGACGAGCGGTATAATTTTACCCGCCATTCCGTTTGATGCGTCGATGGCGATTTTCAGCCTTCGCAGATTCGGGTTTAAGAACTTTAAGATATGTTTTTTGTAATCTTCTGTGAGGTCGAGTTTTTCCACGGAGCCGGTCAGCCTTGCCTTTGTGTGCAGCAGGGCCAGGGCAATGTGCTCGATGTCCCGCAGCCCGGTGTCCACACCGATCGGTTTTGCCTGCAGGCCCGAGATTTTGAAACCGTTGTATTTTGCGGGATTGTGCGAGGCAGTGACCTGAACGCCGCCGCAGGTGCCCAGATAGTTGATTGCGAAATACATTTGCGGAGTGTCAATCATCCCTATGTCGATTACATTTGCTCCGGTTGAATTCATACCTTTTATAAGTGCGTCAGCCAGCATTCTGCTGTGGCTTCTCATATCGTGACCTGCGCAGATGCTCTGACAGTTTGCCATACCTTTTTGGTAACCTGTCAGCATCGAGCGCAGAAAGCGGGCGGATGCGTAGCCGATTTTCCAGGCGGCCTCTTCGTTTATCTGCTCGCCGAAAACGCCCCTTATATCGTAGGCCTTGAAGATTGCCGGGTCCATTTGCTTACTCCTTTTTTTTACCGGTTAGTATTAAGCCGAAATTAGTCCTTAAAAGTCACACGCTGTGAATTCGATGTCGCCGTTTGTGCTGCTTATTATATATTTATATCATCTTGTTTTGTCAAAGTCAATAAATGATAGCTTTGACGGCGGATGAGCCAATTTATGAGCCTGCAGGCGAAAAATCAGGGCAAAATGGTGTTAGCGGGCTGCCTGTGGCAGGTTGAAAAAACCTTTGCTGGTGTTGGTTGTGGTTTGGGCGAATTCTGCGAAGCCGATATTTTTCAGCTCGGCCAGGAATTTTGCGGTATGGATTAAAAGGGCAGGTTCATTTATTTTTTGCTTGCGCATCGGCTCGGGTGACATATAAGGGCAGTCGGTTTCAATCATAAGCTTTTCTGCAGGTACAATTTCAGCGGCTTCGCGGGTCTTTTGGGCGTTTTTGAAGGTGACCGAGCCTGTGAATGAGATGTAAAAGCCTTTTTCGAGGATTATTTCTGCCTGCTGTGCCGAATATCCGAAACAATGAAAGACAACTTTGCTGACGCTTGTGCCGTGCTTGTCAAGTATATCAATAGTGTCTTCGAATGATTCTCGTGAATGTATGATTAAGGGCAGGTTCGATTCAGCGGCGATTTGCAGATGTGCGGCGAAGAGCCTTGTCTGCTCTGCCGGGCTGGAAAAGTCGTAGTGAAA
>CAYNDE010000195.1:0-3634 GCA_964395535.1 uncultured Pirellulales bacterium | reverse complement strand
AAATCGAGCAGGTATTGAATACGCTTTCGTACCGCGAGCGGGAGATTGTTCGGCTGAGGTACGGAATCGGGGACGGTTATACCTATACGCTGGAAGAGGTGGGCAGGATATTTAAGGTTACGCGCGAACGCGTCAGGCAGGTCGAGGCCAAGGCTATCAGAAAGATGCAGCACCCGGTAAGGGCCAAGAAGCTGGAAGGCTTTTTAGACCATAAAAGCGTTTAGTATATTATTAGCCACAGAGCTCACAGAGAACACAGAGAGATATCAAATATAGCAGCAAAAATAAAAAAGAGTTTTAACCAAAGATAAACACGGATTAGCTAAGGGACAAGTATTCAAACAACGATAGGCGAAAGGAGAATGAATATGAATATCGAAGAAGTAAAGCAATTCGTAAAAAAGGTTGGATGGGGTTTTTTGGCCACAAGTGACGGCCGGAAAGTCGGCGTAAGGCCGATGGGCGGCTTCGCCTGGAAGGGTAACCAGCTTCTATGTGCGACATTCAGCGGGTCCGATAAGGTCGCTCAGATTGGAAAAGTCCCTTATGGCGAATATTGTTTTTGCGATTCCGAAGGCAGGCACGTCCGCGTTGCGGGCCCCTGCACAATCAGCACCGACAATGACGAGAAGCTCTGGCTTTACAAGGCCGTTGCGGGTTTGAAGGATTATATCTCCGACCCCGCTTCGCCGGACTATGTCGTAATAAAAATGACGCCCGACAACATCCGTGCGATGGAAACTACCGATATGAAATACGAGCAGGTGAAACTGAAATAGAACTTGTTGTCTATAAAATAACAAAATCAAAAATTAAAAAGAAAAATGACAAGTTAAATTGCAAAATGCTGGCTACGCCGAATTTGGCGGTTATGGTCCGGTTCTTGAAGCATCTATATTTTGATACAGTTATGTATTCTCATAATATTCTCATAATTATTTTTGTAGTATACTGTTGTTTTTGACACAGGTGTGTCAGCTTCGGCTGTTGCGGCGGCAGACGGCGTAATGGCAAAAATTATTTTTGATAAGGAGAATTAAATTTAAAAAGCGTTCCTTAAGATATTGCTTAATTTTTGCAAAGAATAAAGAATATAGAGAAAATGATATTAAAAGCTAACAAACTAATAAAGCGTTACGGACAGTTTACTGCGTTAGATAATGTCAGCTTTCGGGTAGAAAAGGGGGACATCTTCGGCTTTCTTGGTCCGAATGGTGCTGGCAAAACCACCACAATACGGATACTAAGCTCTGTCTTGAAGCCTGACAGCGGCAGCGTTGAAATTAACGGGTATGATGCCTCGAAGGAGCCTGATTACATCAAATCAATAATAAATTCACTGCCTGAATTATTCAGTTGTTACGATTGGATGAGTGCAACAGAATATTTAGGATTATTTGCGAAGTTGTACCATAGCCATCCTGACATAAAAGAGCTGCTTAAAAGTGTGGGATTGGACGCCTTAAGAAGAAAACCAATAGGAACATATTCCCGCGGTATGAAGCAACGTTTAGGCATTGCCAGGTCACTGATTAATTCTCCAAAATTGATACTACTGGATGAACCGACCAGCGGGCTGGACCCTATTGGAAGGAGAGAGATTCACGACCTTTTGATAAATATCAACAAAACAAAAGACACTACAATATTACTTTCTACTCATCTTTTGGACGATGTTGACAGGCTGTGTAATCGCATAGCGTTAATTGATAATGGAAAGATTGTCCAGGAAGGACATCTTGAAGAGTTGAAGAAATCAGATATGCAAACATATCTGATTAAGACAAAAACAAATCCGAAACATTTTTTACAACCGCCGAATATAAAGATGTCAGTTTCCGAGCAGGGCTATCTTGTACAATTAGATTTGGGAATAACTCTTAATTATGTTTTGTCGGAACTGATAAAAAACAAAATTGAAATACTTGAAGTCATAGAGCAGAAAAGAACACTGGAAGAATTGTTCTTCAAGCTTACCGGTAACAACAGGAAACTGCTATGAAGGAAATAATATTAAAGGAACTTAAAAGCGAATTGTTAACCCCTAGAGGTTATCTCTGGTACATTTTAACTTCCGTAATTCTCAGCATACTCTCTTATTTATTCCTGACTAACATAGAATTAAGCCTGCTGGACCAAAGCACAATGATTTTTTTCCTCATGGAAGCAGTATTGTCATTAGGCATACTGCATTCCATAATTTATGGAAGTGATTCTTATGCAGGTGAAGTCGAAAGAGGGACAATGGAGGTCTTACTTCTAACGCCTATTAGAAAAACCAGCATTGCATTCGGGAAATTTGCGGTATCCGTTATAAACTGGTTTATTTTGTTCCTTATTTCAATACCTTATATTTTAGTCGTTGGGAAAAGCGGCAAGAATATATCAGTTGCGATTACTTATCTTTTTATTTTGGGAACATTAATCATAATGATAGTCACCAGCTTTAACATGATACTTTCAATCAAGCTAAAATCGGTCAAGAACGCCGTTTTAGTCGGAATGCTGGTTTTCTTTTTATTGGGAACAGCAATTATTCTGCCGCCGTCACTTAAACATTCATCTTTTATACGTTATCTCGATATAATAAATCCTGTTGCAGCAGCAGTAAATTCTTTTGACAGCGTTGTTATTGACAGCGAGGGTTTTAGAAGGCAGGTGATCAGAATTGTTGTCATATTAATCTATTTGGCCGCAGTTATACTATTGTTAAAAAGAGCTTCGCAGAGAGACGAATTAGTTACAGGAGCACGATGAAAAAACTGTTATTTATATTATTTGCATTAATTATCTTAAGTCATACTGTTTTGGCTCGAGACAGTATAACTGTTTCAATAAAGCCGAAACACATAGACGGGAAAATGGGTGATGTTATCGAGTTTGAAAGTAATGTCACCAATAATGGCGCCAGTCCACTTAAAGGTCTCGTAGCTTATATTTCTCTTATCAGAGTAACTGAGGGTCAGGAAATACCAATGGATTTGGAAGACTGGAGTGCGCAAAAGGCGGACAAAATTGATTTGCTTGCCCCCAATGATTCTGCATCAAGCAAATGGAGTATGCGTTTGATAGACTCCGGAGACTATGTGGTTTATATAACTGTTGTTGATAAGAACCAGAAAACGCCAATTGTCAGCGAAGTCGCAGAGCTCAAAATTGCAAGAAGACAGCAGCTTAATCCAAATAATGTTCTCCCGATTGCTTTTGGAATGCCTGTATTGATAATCTTGATTTTCTTGTCTGCAGGTATATACAGAAGACTAAGAAGGTAAACAAAAATGTGCATTCTCATAATAGCTTTTATAGTATATCGGCATCCTTGACACAGATGTGTCAGCTCCGACTGTCGTGGCGGTAGCCGGCGTAACGGCAAAAATACTTTTTAATAAGGAGAATTAAAATAGTCAGAAAAAACTGGGGCCGTTTATTTTTCTCCGCCGCCTTGTCCTTCGTAGCAAGTAGCTTGCTACTGCGAAGGATGGAAGCCACATTTTGCATTTTGATTTTTGTTATATGAAAGATTTTTTTGAGAAAAACAAGGTTCCCTTAAGTATTATCGTTGCGGCATTTGTCATTGGCGGGGCGATATGGCTGTCAAGAAGGCCGCAGGGGGAAAGCAATAGAAGGCAGACAT
>CAYNDE010000194.1:0-3636 GCA_964395535.1 uncultured Pirellulales bacterium | reverse complement strand
ATAGGGTCACCGGCTTTGTGTCTTATGTCGAAGGTGTCCCTTTCGAGCATTCGTGCAACGGTCATATTGCTGGTTAGCTTAATAATGTCTGCGAGGTTCATTTTTGCCAGCCATTCGGAGTTGTAACGGACTTCAAGCTTATCGTTTGAGGTATCAAGGATTTTACCGGCCTGCTCGAAATAGGTTTTTGCGTTTTTCTCTATTTGTTCTGAACTGAGCATTGGCCGAGTGGTATTTTGTCCCGAGGGGTCACCGATTCGTGCGGTGTAATCGCCGATTATTAGGACAGCCTTATGGCCGAGGTCCTGGAATTGCCGCATCTTACGCAAGACCACTGTGTGGCCAAGATGTATATCAGGGCTGGTCGGGTCGAGGCCGAGCTTTATGCGAAGCTGCCGGCCGGTCCTGGCTGCTTCGGTCAATCTTTCGGCAAGCTCGGCTTCGGTGTAGATTTCGATAGTGCCGCGTTTTAACAGCTTTATTTTTTCAGCAATTTCTTTTTTCATAACAGCATTTCTTAAACTTAAAAAAACAATCGAAAGTAATTATATGAAATAGTACGGCACTTTCAAGGGCGAAAACTTACCAGTCGCTGGTTGTAAGCTTTACGGTGCCTTTTGGGAAGTTTTTCAGTCTTAGCGGATAAAACATTTTGTGCTTTTTCGGCGGGAAGGGGACGGTTTTGCCGTCCTCGATTTTGTAAAAATCCTGATTTTCTATCTCGAACCAGCCGTTACGAGCATAGACCTTTAATACGGGGTCATACGATGTAAAGAGCAGGCCGAAATCAAAATCGTATTTTTCCGCCTCTTTCATTGCAGCCTGCAGAATAATGTCACTTACGCCTTTCTTTCGATAATCAGGGATTACGAAGACGTTTTGCGGGCCGGCAACGTGAAATGGTTTATCGTCGATTTTTATCTGCGTGTCGATGACGGCGGTGTGTGCGATTATGTCGCGGTCTTTTTCTATAAGAGCGGTAAAAAGCGGAGCTATGCCGTGCCAGGGACGCTGGTTTTCATAGATGTGTTTGTGCCAGGGAAAACAGATGCAAAGCTTCTTTTTGATTGCGGCATCGAGTTCATCGTCGATTTGCGATTCACTTACTATTCTTGGTTCGGGCAAATTCAATTCAGACATTTTTTATGTGCCTGATTTTTTACAGTTGTTTAATCGAACGGTTATGAAATTTATCAGCAGCAGAATAATAGCGGCGAGCCAGAATGCAAGGCAGAGGGTTTCGACGTCATTGTAAGCGATAAGACGAAACAACGGTCGTGCTTTTGACGGCCAGAACGGTTTCATATCCCAGTGAGTTACTGAGTCAATAAAGATGTGAAACCAGGCTCCGAGTATTGACCAGGTCAGGATTTTCAGAAAAGTAGGCTCATAGGGCAGACGGAAAAGGTGCATAATTTTTTTCAGCAGGTTCCGCAGAGGATACAGGACTACAGCAAGAGCGATGGCGACGGCGGTTGCTCCTATGAATGTGTGGCAGAACCTATGGTGCGGCCAGCCGAGGTGCCTTAGCATAATTATCAGCGGTTCGATATCGATAGCGACGTTCGCAAGCAGAAAAGCTGGTATATCGACTCTTTTTTTGAATAGCAGGCCTATAAATCCCGCAGGACCAAAATGATAAGGCGTAAAAGGCATAGTTATCAACTCTTCCAGCCGGGAATACTTCCGTCCGCATAATCACAACCCAGCTTTTTACAAAACAGCATTACGGATTGTTCGGGGACTTTTTTAGATATATACAAAGGCTGGCTGAAAATGTCAAACCATTCAAGCCGTACAACGCTGCACTGACAAATATGCAAATGGTCGCATATTTCCGGAGCGGTAAAAAGCTCGGCAAACTGCGCCAACTTTTTGAGTATCTCTTCACTACATGGCAGATGATAAACTTTCGGCCTCGGATAAGCAGTGCCGAGCTGAATTTTGAACCTTTCCGCTATTTTATTTTCCTGGAGAAACGATTTAACCTCCTCATTACTGGCTGTACACTGAAGACACAGAACGCAATCTACTGACGCAAGATTAGATAGTTCCCGAAGAAACGCCGGAAACTGAACTGCCTTGAGCTCCTGAACCTCCCAGCAGGCAGAGAAGTCGAGCATAATCCCCGCCATCTCATCCTCAGATAGCTTCTGCCAAACCTTTCTCCTGAATATTCTATTTAATAATCCTATTGCCTATTCCTATTTTTGATAAATAACTAAAAAAATCTATGGTCAAGATTAAAAGGCACAAAAACGGCATAAGAAATATTTCCACTTAATATAACCCTCACCAACCTTTTGTTTTATATTCTTCTTCTGTATAGGTAAAGCCTGGTTTTTTCTCATTAGGCGGAAATTTAGATACTATTTCTTTCCCCAATTTTTCGTTCCATTCAAAAACTACATTATCGTCACAAAATTCTATCTTATTTGCTTCCTTATCATATTTCCAGAAAATCGGCCTCTCAGTAAATTCATAATAGATTCGTTCTAAGATGATATGAAGGGTAATTATTCCACGCACAAAATTTTGAAAGCCAATTACAATAGGCCAATTTTCGGAATAACAAGCTCTCGGCATATATGGTGCAGGATGCAATGGACCAAAATGAGAAAAATTTGCTGAGAAATATCCATACCATTTAACTAACACATCCGGAATTAAATGTTTTACTCTCGAGAGAATACCATTCGTAGAATATTTTCCTTTTATATATCTCTCAGCCTGCTTTCTGTTTTCAGAAAGGTCTAATATGACCATACAATCTTCAACCTCGGACCTTAGTAACATTCCACTTTGAAGGAAAAGACCTTGAGATAGGGAAGTAATTGAAGCAAACAGAGTAAGGAGAATGTTATGTTTTATAAAGACAAAGTCTCTGTTTATCTTTTCGCTTTCGACTGGCTGTGATGTGTATCCTAATGGGAAATACAAATCCACAATTTTGTCCAAAAAACATGAAATCCTAAACAAATATTTTTCTGTTTTTTTAAAAAAAGCTCTATGTATTGGCTTTGAATATGTTTTGAACCAACTCAACAATACCGTTTCGTCTATATTGTATATCTTTAAATCTAACAGGGTGATATATGGTTTACAGCACTCCTCATATTTAATGCCGCTTTTGCAAAAACATTTAGAACTGCTTTTTGAAGGACTCATTCGTTTAGGCCAAATAACTCTTACAAAAAAGGTAGTTTTTTACATAGTCGAAGATTGCGGATTCGAGGGAAGTTGTGGGTATGTTACAGCCGGCTTTTTGGATTTTTGAGGTTTCGGCTTCGGTGTAGTACTGGTACTGATTTTGAAGTTCTTCTGGCATATCGATGTATTCGATGTTCGGAGCTCTGTCCATAGCGGCAAAGACAGCTTTAACAAGGTCATTCCAGGTTCGAGCTTTGCCGGTACCGATATTGAAAAGGCCGTTGACTTTGGGATTGTCAAAAAAGAAAAGCGTCTGCTCGACGGCATCTTTTATGTAAATGAAGTCGCGGACATATTCACCGTCGGCGTAATCTGGGTTGCAAGATTTAAATAATCTGACCGAGCCGCTCTCTATTATCTGCTCGTATGCTTTTATGACGAAGCTTCGCATATCGGCCTTGTGGTATTCGTTGGGGCCGAAAACGT
>CAYNDE010000193.1:0-3662 GCA_964395535.1 uncultured Pirellulales bacterium | reverse complement strand
GTAGAGCGAGCGGCTGTTAACCGCTAGGTTGTAGGTTCGAGTCCTACTCGGGGAGCTTGCTTTGTAGTGTTGTAAGAAAATAACTTGCAATGTTTTTTTTGTGGACATAGAAAAATTGTATTTTTTTCTATGCAGGTTCTGTGCCGAATGAGGATCACGACATCTAATTCTTGGTTAATTTCATGGATGAAAAGGGCGAAGAAAGTACAAACTGCGTAAAAATGAAGTGCCTTTACACCCAGCTCAACATTCACTTACTACATACTTAACACCACATGTTTCTCGAAAGGAAATGATACTAATAAAATTTAATTTGCTATCCTTATTTCTACGGTTATAGCTTTTCTTGTTATCAGCAAGATTATTCACCTGTAAGACTGCGCATTGTCATGGACCTCGGGGAGATTGACCGTCATTTTTCCCCTCATACGGGTGATAACGGTCTTGGGCTTGTGTCCTTGGTATGGACCTTGTGAGCCTCAGAACGCTTGTAGAGTGCAGCCTGCCAATCCAAGCAAAATTCTTCACCATGAAGTAGAATTATCGATATTTTTTAAAAGGCCCGTCATGTTTTTTTCATTTTATCTGGTTATCTGAAAATTTTCAGGTTATAATACTTCACAAATATATTCTGCATACCTGCAATATTAAATTTGATGACATGGAGTAGGAAAATGATAAAAGAATCTGCTGTAAAGAATAAGGTCTTCGCAATTATAGTCCTATTTGTCGGATTGTTTGTAATCAATACCAGCGGTGACGGTTATGCCGGTGATATAAAGCTGAATGAGAAGGGCTATTTTGAAACACGCGGCTTTAATCTGCTGGCTTTTGAAAATGCTTATACCGGCATGTTTATTGATGAAAAGACCTCGGGTATTATGTTGATCCATCACGGCGTGCGAACCGCAACAGGAGGGGCCGTTCGATTAAAACCGACTCCTGAACAATGGGATCAGATCCCCGCGATGGTTGATAGAACCGTAAATAGAGACGATAACAGTATAGATATCGCGTTAAGCTATAGGGATTTTGACTTTGATTCCAAAGTCCGTGTTGAATCGCAAGGTTCAGGCATGAAAATCAGTGTTCATCTTGATAAACCCTTGCCCAAAAAACTAGAGGGGCGAACAGGCTTCAATCTCGAATTCCTGCCGTCAGCGTATTTTGAAAAAACCTACAGTATTGACGGCAAGACCGGTATTTTTCCGCTTTATCCATCAAGCTCGATGCAGGTCAGAGGTGCAGAAACTCAATTACGTCAGTATGCCGGTCATTCCACATTTGACGACCGCGGACGCGGCGAATATGTTGAACCGAAACCGATTGATGAAGGCAGGACGCTTATTTTAGCCCCTGAAGACCCTGAACGCTGCATCAAAATTCAATCCCTGAATGACGGCGCTCTGATGCTGCTTGACGGTCGTAATGTGGCACAGAACGGATGGTATGTAGTGCGCACTTTGATACCGGCGGGCAAAACGGGCAAGGTTGTCGAATGGCTTCTAACGCCTACGGTACTGCCGAACTGGACGCGCGAACCCGTGATAGGATACTCCCAGGTCGGTTACCATCCGAAGCAGGAAAAAGTGGCGGTCATTGAGCTGGACCAAAATGACAAACCGCTGACATCGGTCTCTTTGCTCAAGCTGGACGATCAGGGGAAATGGTCCGAAGTAATTAAAGACAGCATTAAGGACTGGGGAACATTTTTACGCTATCGCTATCTCCGGTTTGATTTCACTAAGGTTCGGGATCCCGGGCTTTACTGTATTCAATACGGCAACCGGAAAACAGGGCCTTTCCGCATCGGAGCACATGTATTTAATGAGGCCTGGCAATCAACACTGGATGTATGGTTTCCTGTGCAAATGGACCACATGTTTGTGAACGAAGCGTACCGCGTCTGGCACGGGGCGGCGCATCTGGATGATGCCCGGCAATCGCCGCTTAATCAACAGCATTTTGATGGTGCTCGTTCAGGCAGCAGTACGGAAACAAAATATGAACCGGGAGAGCGTATTGGCGGATTGAACATAGGCGGATGGTTTGATGCCGGCGATTATGACATTCGCACCGGTTCCCATTGCGCTACTGTGCTGAATTTAGTTTCTTCTTGGGAACGGTTCGGACTCAGGCGAGATGAAACGCTCGTAGATCAAAAGCAGCGCTATGTGGACATTCATCATCCGGACGGCACCCCCGATCTTTTACAGCAAATCGAGCATGGCACGCTGGCGCTGATCGCCCAGCATCGCGCATTCGGCCGGGCGATACCGGGTATCATCGTGCCGAATCTGCACCAGTATCATCATCTCGGGGATGGATCCACCATGACCGACAATCTGCCATACGATCCGAATCTGAAACCTTACGAATCCAACGGTGTTTCAAGCGGTACCCCCGATGACCGGTGGGCATTTACAAACCGATCGGCTGGTAATAATTACGCTTCCATCGCGGCATTAGCGGCTGCCAGTCGTGCCCTGCGGGGATATAATGACCAGCTTGCTGATGAATGTCTGGCAACCGCCCAAAAAGCATGGGCGGATGAACAACAACCGGAACAGAACAATTTTCGGGGTGGACGTTTTCGCGGAGACGGCGACACGCAGGCGCTGCTGCAGTTGTATATTTCGACAAAAGACAAAAAATACGCTGATAAATTTCAGCAACAAATATTGACTGCGCTGGAAAGAACTCCCGACAGAAATATAAGCCTCGCTGTCCAAGCGGTCCCGTTTATGGACCAGCAATACAAAGAGAAACTTGTTCCGTTCATCGAAAAGTATAAAGCCGCCAATGAAGAAATGCTCTCAAGGAATCCCTACGGTGTCCCGATCACAACCCGCGGCTGGGGCGGTAATAATTCCGTTATTGACTGGGCCGTCACCAATTACTTCCTGCATAAATCCTATCCGGAACTCATCGGTACCGAGTTTACTTATCGCGGGCTGAATTATATTTTCGGCTGTCATCCCTACTCTAACCTTTCATTTGTTTCAGGTGTAGGCCTGCATTCGAAAAATATCGCTTACGGCAACAATCGTGCTGATTTTTCGTTTATTGCCGGCGGCGTGGTGCCGGGCATTCTCCTGATTAGACCGGATTTTCCTGAAAACAAAAATGACTGGCCATTTTTATGGGGAGAGAATGAATATGTCATCAACATTTGCGCAAATTATATTTTTCTTGTAAATGCCGTGCTGGATTTAGGAAATGAGGAAAAATAATTAGAGGTTTCAATGTCTTTTTTAGGGCATTATTTCCCGATAGCTCAACTGGTAGAGCGAGCGGCTGTTAACCGCTAGGTTGTAGGTTCGAGCCCTACTCGGGGAGCTTTAGAAAGGCCGCAGCGGAAGTTGTGGCCTTTTCTGTTAACAGACTATCCAAAGAACCTGACTGGGTGTTTTTATGTTCCAGAGTCAGCTATAGATTTGAAGAGTTCAAAGAAAACAGAGTTTGAAATGATCATAAGAAAAGAAACGGCTGCGGATATTGAAGCAATAACCAAGGTCACAATAGCCGCCTTCAAGACTTTAGCAATCAGTAATCACACAGAGCAATTCATAATTAGTGCATTGCGTGCAGCAGATGCGTTGACTATTTCGCTTGTGGCAGAAATTGATGGGCAAGTTGTAGGACATATTGCTTTTTCGCCA
>CAYNDE010000192.1:0-3695 GCA_964395535.1 uncultured Pirellulales bacterium | reverse complement strand
CCCTATCATCGAGGCAATCAAAACTTCCACCAATGTAAAACCGTTTCTTTTCATATATATTTTCTTACCCACCGGTAACCGGTATCTGTCTTTTTAAAAAGTACTGCTGGTCCCGTTAAGTCTCGTGCGAACCAAAAGGCTGTATTGACGCTCGTGCTGCCTGAAACTAACCAGAATAGCTACTTCATACAAACCATCTATCTCCATTTCCTCTACAGCCGCCTGCCAGACATACCTGACCTGGTCATTCTCAAATTCCCCCTCCATCTGTCCGAGCTCAATAAAATTTTCAACTCCTGCGTATTCAATAATCGTAAGCTGCCTGTCGGCAATCGATGCTGCCATTTCGTACAGCCTGTCTATGTTTATCCTGCTGAGGCAGCGCGTGCTTATCGCACCAATCGTTACAACAGCTCCGCAAAGGATTACGTTGGAAACGATAGCCTCAATAAGAGTAAAGCCGCCTTTAAATTTTAAGCTGTATTTAATAATGTTTATCCGCTCCTCAAAATTACAGATAATTTCTCACAAGCTAATATTCTTCCATCCTGTCCAAATCAATGATTTGCGCCTCAACATTACCAGCCTCGCCAAATTCCATCTTCACCCTGCCGGTCGCAGGTGACACGCTTGCTGTATAATGTGTTGTTCCATCACCTATCTGAATCACCGCTGCCTGTGACGTCCCGTCCGGTGAAAAAACTATCGTTCGGCCTTGCTCGTCATAATCCTCATCGGCCTCTGCCGATGTAATGTTAATTTCTTCAAATTTAACGTCCCCTGCCAATTGCATAGGCCTGAAATAAAAATCTCTTACCGCCTGCTGCTCAATCTCACCGCCGTCTTCGCTCAACTCGTCTATCACAATCGCATATCTGTTTTCCTCGTCATCCAAAATCAGCCTGCAGGAACTTTGCCGCTCAATCGCCAGCATTCTTGCGTACTTGGCTGCAAGATAAAAATCACGGGCAACCCTTTTAACAAGCAGTCCCTCGTATGTCCCCTTATATAAACCCGCTCCCACACCGGCTACAATCGCAATCAAAGCAATCACAACCAGCACTTCAACAAGTGTAAAACCATAAGTATTAAGCGTACAGAGTCTCCTCCTTGCCGTCAGGGACTTGTGTGTTCTCATCAAACCAGCCTCACGGGAAAAACAAACTCTATTCCTGCTCATTTGTAATATCTTCGTTATCACCGTCACCACCCGGTTCTCCATCTGCACCATAACTGACTAAAATATAACTGCTCGAACCAGCTTCTCCCGCAGCCTCATAAACAAAAGGATTACCCCACGGGTCCTCAAGCTGTTTTCTCTTCAGATAAGGCCCTCTCCACTTCTCTTGGAGTCCTTCAGGTGCGGCTAACAGCGCACCAAGCCCTTCCGAGTCATCCGGATACCGCCCGCAGTTAATAGCGAACCTTTCGAGCGCATCCTCAACGAGTTTCATCCTCGGTATCACAAGGTCTTTCTTGGCCTCCTCGAGCTTCCTGAACATCTTCGGTGCAACAAAAACTACCAGAAGCGATATTATCGATATGACTACAATCAGCTCGATAAGTGTAAATCCTTTTCTTTTTCTGCTCATTTTCTTTCCTTCCTAATTTTTGTCTAAAAAGCACCTGTGCCAAGCTGCACCATAACAATCGGCAGCAGTGTAGATACGATTATAAAACCAATAATCAGGGCCAGCAGCAATATCAAAACAGCCGGAAAAATCGCCATAAATCTCGTTATCGCCGCATCAGCCTCTTCGTCAAACGTATCAGCCGCACCCAATAGCAAATCGTCGAGCCTGCCCGTTTGTTCGCCCACCGAAGTAATCTGCACAAGCAGAGCCGGGAAAAGACCGGACTCATCC
Source organism: uncultured Pirellulales bacterium (assembly GCA_964395535.1). Lineage (GTDB taxonomy): Bacteria > Planctomycetota > Phycisphaerae > Sedimentisphaerales > Anaerobacaceae > CAYLMG01. The sequence goes on along the minus strand of CAYNDE010000192.1, from coordinate 1,830 downwards.
AAAGGCTCTGCCAGCGGTGCACCGGTCTTGACCTTTTCCGAGACCTTGTCAACCTCCCGTCCCAATACCTCATTGCCTAAGGTGTCACGCACCACAGCAAGGGATTCAAGAATAGTAACACCACCTTTTGTCAGTGCACCAAGGGTTCGTGCAAATCGGCCGACCGATATCGTTCGCAAAACCGACCCAAGAACAGGAATCCTCAGCTTAAAGCCGTCCCAATGCAGCCTGCCGGCACTTCTCAGCCACTTAAAAAAGTAAAAAAATCCTGCGGCAATCAGAACAATAAAAAGCCAGCCCTGCACCGTTGTTAAAGCGGTTACCAAAAAATTACTCACAGCCATCAGTATTCTTGTCGGCCAGGGCAGCAATGCAACGCCGCCGCCTATCGTTTCCAATATCGTCGGCAAAATCCACGTTATCACAATAACAACCGATATAAGGCCGATGCTCAAAACAAAAATCGGATAGGCGGAAGCATTTTTCATATTCGTCTTTATCTTTTCATCCCGGGCCAGAAGCCTGGTCAGCTGTTCGGTGGTTGTTTCAAGTATGCCGCCCGTCTCACCTACCCTTATCATTGAGATATAGAGCTGGCTGAAAATATTGCGATGATTGCTCATTGCTTCAGAAAGTGATTGTCCCGAACGGACTGACTCGGCAATAGCAGAAAGAATCTGCCGCATCGCGCCCCTATGCTGCTGGTCTCTGATTATCTCAACGGCACTCAATAAAGGCAGACCCGCTCTCAAAGCTGTACTTAACTGGTTTGTAAATGCGAGAACATCTTTGCTTCGAACTCTTTTTGTCCTTAATCTGCCGACAGAGACAGCCGGCAATCTTGTACCGGCTTCAACCTGCTGGTCCGCTTTGACTTTCTGTGTCAGTTCTATTACAAACTGTCCCCTCCCGCTGAGAGAAGAAACGGCACTTTTGCGGTCGGCTGCCTCAATCTGCCCGGAAATATGCTCTCCGGTTCGATCAACTGCTTTGTACACAAACTGACCCATATTAACTTAGCATCCCGCATCTCGTATCTCGCCCTTTCGCTCCTGCAGGCCTTTGAGATACCTGTTTTCAATCTTCCTCACTGACTGCCTGGGTAACTCTCAAGACCTCCTCCGGCGTTGTAATGCCAGCCAGAATCTTCTGAATCCCATCCTGCCGCATACTGACATGGTCCGACGGAGCCGATTTTGTTATCTGCTCGGTTGTCGGCCTTTTGGCAATCAGCTCACGAAGATTATCTGTCATCCTGAGAAGCTCGAAAATACCCGTTCTGCCTTTCATTCCTGTTTGAATACACTCACTACAGCCGGTACCTTTGTATAATTTTACGTCAGCAAGTAACTGAATCGAATTATTCAAACTCTCCAGCAAAGTCTTGTCAGGTCGATATTCTTTCCTGCAGCTCGGGCAGATTGTCCGCACGAGTCGCTGGGCAAGAACAGCCTCAAGAGAGCTGGCCAATAAAAACGGCTCAACGCCCATATCTATCAATCTTGTAACCGCACCCGGAGCATCATTGGTATGAAGGGTCGAGAAAACAAGATGGCCTGTCAGTGCTGCACGTATTGCAATGTCTGCTGTTTCTCTGTCACGTATTTCCCCTACCATAACAATATCGGGGTCCTGACGAACTATATGCCGAAGCCCGGTTGCGAAAGTCAAACCTCGCTTCGGATTTACCGGCATCTGAATAATACCGTCTAACTGATACTCAACGGGGTCCTCAATGGTTATTATCTTAAATGCCGGTGAATAAATCTTATTAAGAGAGGCATAAAGTGTCGTTGTCTTTCCGCTTCCTGTCGGCCCCGTAACAAGCAC
>CAYNDE010000191.1:0-3702 GCA_964395535.1 uncultured Pirellulales bacterium | reverse complement strand
GCCCAGCCCGCAAGGTACAGGAAAAATCCCAGCATCATAGGGTTGCGAACATAGCGATAGGGTCCGTTTTGCAAAAAATTTTTGGTCGGTACAATAGGTACCGGAGTTCCTTTGCCGCGGAAGAATTGTAAAAATACAGCAGAGAGCAGCCACGGAAGAGCGATGACAAAGCATATAATTGAAGCCGTTAAAGATACCTTCTGGTGCAGAAAAGAGCTTTTATTAAGCAGTTTGCCGCCCAAAAAGACAAGCGCAGGTATTCCCGCCACAAAAGCAGTCGCTCCCAGCAGTGTTGCTATCGTTCGCACCGCAACGTTGTGTTTTTTGGCTGACCTTCTAACCAAAAATTCAATTAGATAATTTACAAGATTCATTATTGACCATCGCAAGCTTCTGTTATTTTGCAAGTCTGTTATACAGCCACGCTACCACAACGCCGCCGACCCCTGCGTCAAAAAAACCCCAGATGCCGCCTATTAAACTTCCCAGAACCGTTGCTTTGTAGCCGATATACAGTGTTGACATTACTTCTACGATGCCGCTGCCCCAGTGGCTGCCCATATTTATCAGCCCTAAGGAAAGCATCGCAAGGCCCCAGACTATTCCCACTGAGAGTCCGAATGCTTTGATATCCAGTTTTGCCATAGTTCGTCTCCTTAAATTATATTTATCTTATTTCCCAGGGTAACAACTATACAAAATTTGAAGATAAAATCAAACTATGCATTGCTATAGGTTTTTTGAAGCTCTTTTATAAAACGATATTTTTTTGAATAATCTTCTATTTGTTATATGGCATAAGGGATATTCCTGTTAAGCTCACGCTGCAGTTCTTTTAGACGGTTCGATTCGTTAAAGCCCAGCCGAATAATCGTAAACGCAGTCTTATTGTGCATCAATGGCTCGTTCATATCGACCCATTTACTGCAGAGGTCACCATCCGGGGTTCCCGGTATAGGCGAAAAATCCGCAAGCATTCCGCGTATCCCCAGCCGGTTCACGAAAAAGAGCGATTCTTCGAGCTCCTGAATGTCACTGAAAGGATGACCGATTATCTGATAGGCGGTTATATTCTCACCTTCAGCCCCTGCTTTTTTAAGAAAATGTACTGCCTTATTCAAATCTGCTGCGAAAACTTTCGAGCCTGTTTTTTTCTGCCATTTCATTGAGCTGCTCTCGAAGCCTAAATAAAAACTCTTAACGCCGGCTTGTACCATAGTCTCTGCCACCTTCTCGTTTAGAAATCGGGCATTAAGGGCGTTCGGCGTATGAAAGTTGACCTTTATTTCACGCTTAATAATTTCATTTAAGAAGGACATAAGGACATTTTCTGAATCGTATAGCAAGGCATCATCATAAAAGGCGATGTTTTTAACTCCGAGTTTGATAAGAAGCTGTAATTCTGAAATACATCTTTGTATCGGCCTGGATTTGAATTTGCCGTACACCTTCGGTACCGAGCAATACGTGCAGTTGAAAGGGCAGCCATCGCTTAACTTTAAAACAGCCGTCTTTAGCTTATCGTAAACTTCCCATAGTGCCGGCTGGCTCATATCAGGCTCAACGTCTAAGTATTTCCACAAGGGCTCAAGCCTGGTGTCGGTAACTATCAAATCAGCACCTGATTTTCCTGCGTGTTCCGGGCACAGGGTGACATAATTGCCGCCGAGAACGATTTTTGCTTTCGGCTGCAATCTTCGCACGTCTTCAATTACCTCTCTTGCGCCCGGATACCAGTAAGTCATCGTTGTTGAAACAAGCACAAAATCGAACGGTTCGTTTCTATTCAAAAAATCCCGGAACATATATCGCGGCAGGCCGAACCGGCGAAAGTATCTGGGTATATTAAAAAGGCAGGGCGGATTGGGTATCTTTTCTTCAAAGAACCGGCCTCGACCCCACTGGTCGCTTATGAGCTCCGGCTGACTGCTCATAAATTCGTGTTCGCGGTCAAGATAATCAAAAAGCGAAAAATTCGCCTTGCACCGCAGGAAACCTGCAACCGTGAGCATACCGTAAGGTTTCAGCCAGAAGTCATAGGCTGAAAAGTCGTATATCGGCGGATTAACTAATAATATTTTCGGTAACATATCTATTTCTATAATTTAACCAGGCTACGAATTGTTATTTTACTTTTTTCCGTGATATAAATCAAAGTTCTTGACCTTTGCGAATTTTTTGTTTTAATACACCACCGCGCAAAAATATAACTTCTGAGTGGCTATTCTATTAAAACTGTTCTTAAAATGTGTACGTGAAAGGCAGGAAAATGAAGGTAAGTCGAAGGGCACAGGCGGTGCCGGCGTCGGCGACCCTTGCAGTTACGGCGAGGGCAAAAGAGATGAAAAAGCAGGGCGTTGATGTTGTAAGTTTCGGTGCGGGCGAGCCTGATTTTGATACCCCTGATTTTATCAAGGAAGCTGCGATAAAAGCTATGAAAGCGGGCAGGACAAAATACACCGCTGCTTCGGGGACACCCGAATTAAAAGCTGCAATTGCACAAAAGCTGAAAAGAGAAAACGGCCTGGATTATTCTGCCGAACAGATTGTTGTAAATATCGGCGGCAAGCACTCCATCTATGTGGCGATGCAGGCGACACTCGATGCCGGAGACGAGGTTATTTTGCAGACGCCGTACTGGGTCACCTACACCGAAACGATAAAGCTCGCTGAGGCTAAAGCGATATTTTTGGAAGCAACAAAGGAAACCGGTTATAAAATTACTCCCAAACAGTTGAAAAAAGCAATCACGAAAAAGACAGTGATGCTGCTTCTGAATTCGCCGAACAATCCAGGCGGTTTTACATACAGCCCTGATGAGCTTGCGGAGCTTGCGAAAGTTCTCGAAGGTACCGATGTTATTGTTCTCTCCGATGAAATCTATGAAAAATTGATTTATGGTGACACAAAATTTGTCAGCTTCGCTTCGCTGAGTGAGGATGCTTACGACAGGACCATTACACTTAACGGTCTTAGCAAGACCTTTTCTATGACAGGCTGGCGCTTGGGTTATGCGGCAGGGGCTATCGATGTGATAAAGGCTATGGGCAGGCTTCAATCTCATATGACATCGAACCCGGTTACTTTTATCCAGGATGCGGCCGTCGAGGCTTTGACAAATCCGGCAGCGGCTGAAACTATCGAGAAGATGAGATGCGAATTCGAAAAACGAGCAAAACTTATGGCCGGCAGACTCAACAGTATCGAGGGTATTAGCTGTACCGAGCCTACAGGTGCTTTTTATTGTTTTCCTGATGTCTCCGCGCATTTCGGCAGGACCATAAATGGAGCCAGGATTAACGGCAGTATGGATTTTGCCAATGCACTGCTCGAGCAGGCGAATGTTGCTGTTGTGCCTGGTAAGCCTTTCGGCTGTGATAATAATGTCAGGCTGAGCTTTGCAACGTCGATGGAGCAGATTGAAAAGGGCCTTGACAGGCTCGAAAAGTGGCTGAAAAAATAGGCACACCTTGTTAAAATAGGTAATTTTCTTACCGATACCTATTGACTTGACTTTATCTATATTAACACAATTGGCTTTGCAATTGGGTTCGTTTGAGAAAAACAAAGCCAATATTGGGCTTCCTTCTACGCCAAGGCTACGAAGGACAGATAATATAGAATAAGAAGTATGAACGCATTCGGATAGGATTTCACATTCAAGATTGCCCATTTTAACATAATTACATTGAAAATTGGGTT
>CAYNDE010000190.1:0-3744 GCA_964395535.1 uncultured Pirellulales bacterium | reverse complement strand
CGCGACTTTCAAAACGAGCTCAGCGAGCTGACTAACCAAAAATTTAAAAAGCTCTGTGAACAACATAATCAACCCTACTCCTACTGTGACTTAAAAACCGCCCTGAACACCACCCTCCAAAAACTTCAATAAAAAAATCCTGATAAAACAAATATAAAAATTGCAGCCCTGAATTTTCTTTTCATAGTATCGCAAGCTGCCGCTTAAAATTAATTATACAATTCACGCGGATTTTTTATCAAAACTGCCGTGAAAAAAATTGACTATCTCAATTATCTTAAAGTTAAAATCCTTTCTGGACAGCTTTACCTTTATAAACTATCTCTGCATCAGCTTTTTCTGAGAGTTTAATACCAACACCAAAATCAGGTCGGACACGAACAATCCTGAATAAACGCTCTTCTACCATACCCGGGAACTTTCCTTTGCGCTCGCCAATTGTCAACTTCTGCTTCTGCTCATCCCAGCTAACATCAATCGTAGCATAAACACCTTTTTCATAGTCATAATTGTCACCCTCGTCTTCATAGAGTGTAAATTCACCGTCAGCGCCGGTATAAACTCGCAGCTCAATCGGTGCACTCGGCTTTTCATTCGCATATTCGACCTCCTGGCCGTAAGGAATAATCGACCCCGCCCGGACAAACAGCGGCATCGTTTCAATCGGCGACTTTGCCTCAATCGTCTGCCCGCCTGTATAAGATTCACCCGTCCAGAAATCATACCATTTCGATCCTTTTGGCAGATATACCTCGCGGCTTACTGCCCCGGCTTCGGTCACAGGGCATACCATTATCGCCGGGCCGAACATATACTCATCGGAAATATCATACACCTTCTCATCATGCGAAAAGTCCATAACCAGCGGCCGCATCATCGTATAGTCATTACTGGTAACCTGCCAGGACACCGAATAGATATAAGGCAGTAAGTGGTATCGCAACCGGTCGTAATCTATAAGAATTTTTTGCGTATCTTCATCGAACCGCCACATCTCCTTGCCCGGTCCCGTACCGTGAACACGGAACATCGGGCAGAACGCCCCGAACTGAAACCATCGTGTAAATAATTCGGCAAATCTGCTATCGCCTGGGTTTCCTCCGAAGAAACCTCCGATGTCCGTATTCCAATATGGAATGCCCGATGCACAGAAATTCAGCCCCGCCGGAATCTGCTTGCTAAAAGCGTCCCAGCTGCCCCCTATATCTCCCGACCATGTTACAACGCCGTTTCGCTGCTGACCGGCATAAGCTGAACGGGCGAGAACGAATACGCGCTTTTCAGGAACGTCTCTACGCTGGCCTTCGTACACTCCCGTTGTATGCATCAGCGGATAGGCATTATATACCTCAGCGCCGGGTCCGGCACCAGTTTTCAAATCACGCATTTCGCCCCATCGTCCGCCAAGTTCCGCTTCACAGGCATCAATCCACCAGCCGTCAAAACCAAGCGAGGCAAGTTTTTCATTCATTTGTTTCCAGTAAAGCGCCCTGCCTTTCGGATTGAACGGGTCATACCACTTGCCGCGTCCCGGGGGATAAACATTGTGATAAACAGGTAGATAAAGAGCACCTGCTTCTTCCAGTTCGGCGTGATGTGTCGTTCCCATATCGAAGCGAGGCCACACCGAAATGATAGTATGCGCATTGGCATCATGGATGGCCTTGACCATCCCTGCAGGGTCGGGGTAACGTTCTGCATCGAACTCATGAGAACCCCACTGGCCCGCGCGCCAGTATTGCCAATCCTGAATAATCCCGTCTATAGGAATCCTGCGTTTACGATATTCCGACAGAATCCCAAGTAATTCCTCCTGAGTTTTATAGCGCTCTTTGCACTGCCAGAAACCCCACGTCCACCTGGGAAACATCGGCACTGTACCTGTAAGCTGTCGATAGGCCGAAATCGCACGGTCGGGTTCCGGGCCGTACATAACATAATAATCGATTCCTCTGCCGGCCTCTGATGACCAGTTTACAACAGGCTCAGCTCGCGGCACCTGCCAAGCCAGGTGTACCGCTGCGACGCCGCCGCCCTGAAAATAATCCATCCGGATTTTATGCCGGCTGCCTGCAGCAAATTCCATCTTCACAGGAAAAGCCGTCACCGCATGGGTGCTCCAGTCATTAACGACCTGCTCGTCGTCAATCCACAAACGAATTCCGTCATCCGCAGAAGGCAGCAAAATATATTCGCCTGCCTGCTGCGCTTCGATAAAACCTATCCAGCGAATACTGTAATTGTCATGCGGTATATCTTTCGGCGGTGTTTGGCCCCAATCGAAGTCAACGACCGGGTCCGTCTGGGTATATACAAGCTCCTCGAAGTTCTGCCCTTTGTAATAACGTCCGGTCAGGCCGCCCGGTTCGCCTTCTTCATTAAAAAGCCGAACAGACGGAACAATCTCCCGAACACCGGCACCGACACTCACATCGGTAACAGCTGGATTGTCCCACAGAAGCACATAACCTTTGGATGAAAGCAAAACGGGCACGGCAACTTCTCTGTTTTCCTGCTGAAGAGGAACATTGGCACCTGAATAATTCATCAGGCCCCCCTGATGTTGTCCCAGTCCGTAAATGCCTTCCTTACGGTCGAATTCGAATTGCTGCATGACATTATAAATTGCCTCACCTCCAACCGTTGCCGGTTTGAATGAAGTCCCTTCCATCTCCTCAGACAGAAAGAGATGACCTTTGCCGTCCATAAAAGAAACGCGGCCTGTCGCTTTCTCAACCTTCAAACTAATCGCAGATGTCGTCACCAATATATGGTCGTCATTGTCTCGACACTTCCAGTCAACTTCCTTTGGTTTGGCAATGACTGAAAAACTTTTATTTTGCGGCAACTGAGCCGTTGGCGAATGAATAACTCGAACCGTATTAACATTCCAGAATTCCACCCGTGTCAGTCCTTCAGCCGTTTTCACTGTAATACCAGTCGAATCTTTCTGCATAGCATCGTCTCCAACAAATAATTTGGAATCTGAAGAATCTTTACAGCCGCTCAAGCTGACTAAAACGCTTAGTATAATTAAGACCAATCTAATTTTTCTAAACATTTCTTATCCTTTCATTTACTGTTTTGTTTTCGGTTTTAAATCCTCCTTACCATACACGGCAGGATATATTCAATACCTGTCTATCGGCAGAGGTATTGTCTGCTGAGGCTCTTTGAGGTCGATATATTTTACTCCGCCCAGTAATGTCCCTTTTTCCTTATAATAGCTGAATAGTCTTGCAATCTTCTGCTCATCGGTAGCTTCCAGATATCTCTGAGTTTTTCCGATTTCAGCGCCCCAGATAATCAGCCTGTCATCGGTTGTGTAGAGTATAATATGAGCTGAACCACTATTTTGACGACCATTAAAATTACTGACATCAATACGGTCGATTTCAAAAAGCAGGCTGTTGCCTTCTGTTTCCAGCTCATCTCTGGCGTTAAGCCGCTCCAGAATTTCAACAGCCGCAGCAAGGTCGTCTTTTTCCCAGACTTTACCAGCCGGCGGCACTTGCGAATCAGGCAAAATCCCTGTAACTTCCACAATCGGCAAAGCGTCAATTGTAACAAAGTCGAGCACAACAAGCTCTTTACCGACATAAAATTTTCGCGGCCCCTGCATAACCAGGGCCAGCGGTTTTCGCCAATTGCCTTCTATCCTGACAGCATCGCTTGTCGTCTGGACACTGACCTCGTCGAGCCAGCTTGTAAAGGTCTCGATATTTTTCTGAACCGACTTCGCAA
>CAYNDE010000189.1:2155-3763 GCA_964395535.1 uncultured Pirellulales bacterium | reverse complement strand
TTGGTTCGCTATCATCATCAGCTAAGTGAAAAAAACAAAAAGAAAAGACAAATCCGTCTTAAAAAAACCTATCATCCGGGATTTTTCAGAAGGATGAATCGAAGGATTAAAAACCTCTTTAAGACAATGAGGGATTCGTTGATGGAGGTGATAAACATTTTAATCAGCCAGGCCAGGAAGGTGTCACCGGCAGGGCAGGCGATTTCTTCACAGGATAAGTATGTCACACAGATGAAAACCGACCTCGTCGGTACTGTCGGCACGTCCTATGAGCCGCTGCTGGAAAAATACATAGGCCGTAAAGTTGTTCTTGAGATGGTAAGGGCTGAAGCTGTGGTTGAATATTGCGGTGTTCTGAGGGATTACACCGCCGACTTCATCGAGATAATGGATGTTGATTACAAAGCCAGACCGCAGGATGATGCGCAAAAAGCCGACTTTATTGTGCCTCGCAAATATGGCCTGGTAAGGCATTATGCCGAATAGCCGGTTGTTTTGTGATGCAGAATTTAATGTGCGAAGACTTTTGCCTTATAGTTATGATAAATTCTGACCGCCGTTGCGATTAGCCCCGATAGAAATTGCGAAATGAGTGCGGCATAGGCGGGTGCAATTCCTTGTTTTTGTAAGAAATACTGGAAGGGTATTCTGAAAGCGTACATTGCAAGGATACCGTGCAGGTTAGCCTTTGCGATGGATTTCATATCGTAACCGGGGTTTCTCTTTTTCGCTTTGTATTCGGGTATGTGTAGTATCGCAAAAAACAAAAGCGAGCCGGCGACAAAACCGGCTGTCCCCCCCACTGCTGAGACGACGGAAATAACTATATCATAACCGGTAAGTTTGTCGCAGATAACAGCCGAAGCTGTTGATGTCACTAATGCTGTAAAAGAAGCTGCAATCTCGGAAAAGTAGTATTTCCAGCTTTGTTTCGCAAATATTTTCTTTATGAGTTTTGACATAATCGGAATTTTTTAGACAGGATATAATAATCAAATACTGGCACGCAGGCAAATAAAACAGTTTATTCTTTATGTTCAGCGGTTTCGGATTTATACTTTTCTGAATGGTGAAGAGGATATTATCTTTTTATACGAAATATTTTTTTATCTGGGTGGTGCTGTTTGGTATTGCTGCTTACTTCTGGCCGGCGCCTTTTGAAAAAGCGGGCAATTTCAATTTTGCTTACCTGACGGGAATTGAAAGACTCTTTGAAGACAAGAGCTTCGTTCAGCAGGCTGTCGAAAGAAATCTGAGCGGCAATAGCCTGTTTTTCTTTTTGACAATGTTCGGCATAGGTGCAGTTCTGCAGACCGAAGATTTTAAGCGTATTGCTCGAAAGCCCGTAATCGTCGCCGTAGGCACCTTTTCGCAGTTCCTGGTTATGCCGTTTGGGGCGTTTTTGATTGCGAGGATTTTCGGCCTCGGCCCCTTTTTGACAGCCGGTTTGGTTTTGACAGGTGCTGCGCCGGGTGCGATGGCAAGCAATGTAATGTGTTATATATCAAAGGCCGATACAGCGTACTCGGTGTCACTCACGACTGTTTCAACACTGCTCTGCCCGGTGCTGACACCCGCCCTTACACTTTTTCTTGCTGGAACGCAGGT
>CAYNDE010000189.1:0-2055 GCA_964395535.1 uncultured Pirellulales bacterium | reverse complement strand
GGTATGCAGAACGCAGGTCTGGGAGTAACTCTGGCAAAAAATCATCTCGGCCCTGAAGCGATGATACCAGCCGCTCTTTTTGTTTTTATATGCATTCTTACTGCGGCTTTGATGTCTGAAATCTGGCAAAGAAAGATACACAAGTAGAGAATTGTGTTTTGAATAAATAGTTATATATATTAGAAATAACTGTTGCATTGTTTCGACAAAGACGATATCATACAAGGTTTGTATTTTTGTTCTCTAAGTAAATATTACAGGCAGCCGAAAGCTTGGCTGCCTCTTGTTTGTGTGTTAAAAATATTAGAGGTGTAGAAAGATGGGTTGTAATTTGGCAATAGCAGGTGTGACCGGAGCCGTCGGGCAGGAGTTCTTGAAAATTCTTGAAGAAAGGGATTTTCCTTTCGATTCCTGCAGAATGCTTGCAAGCAGCAGGTCGAAAGGCAAGAAAATAATTTTCAAAAACAAGGAATACATCGTTGAGCAGTTGTCAAAGAATAGCTTCGACAGGATTGATATTGCCCTGTTCAGTGCAGGCGGAGCAAGGAGTAAGGAATTTGCGCCTGCTGCGGTAAAAGCCGGCGCGGTGGTCGTGGATAATTCATCGGCTTTTAGAATGGACCCGGATGTGCCGCTGGTTATTCCCGAAATAAATCCGCAGAAAATTAAAGAGCACAAGGGCATTATCGCCAATCCGAACTGTACGACGATGGTCGCTATAGTACCGGTCTGGCCGTTACATAAGGCTAATCCCGTTAAGAGAATGGTAGTCAGCACCTACCAGGCTGCAAGCGGGGCCGGTATGTCGGCTATGCTCGAATTGGAAAACCAGACGCGGGAAATCCTCGCAGGCAAAAAGCCCACAATGAAGGTTCTTCCTTACCAGATAGCGTTTAACATATTCTGCCATAACTCAAAGCTGGCCCCGAACGGCTACAACGAGGAAGAGATAAAAATGGTCAACGAGACCCGCAAAATTTTCGATTGCCCTGATATTGCTATTACCTGCACCTGTATCCGCGTCCCGGTATTAAGGGCGCACTGCGCAAGTATAAATCTCGAGTTCAGAGACCCTATTACTCCCGACCAGGTCAGGGACTTACTAAGCACGGCCCCCGGTGTATCGCTGATTGACGACCGCGAAAACAATCGCTTCCCGATGCCTATAGATGCAAACGGAAAAGATGATGTCTATGTCGGCCATATCAGGCAGGATGAATCTATACCCGATAATCGCGGTATCAATATCTGGGTCGCTGGTGACCAGCTCAGAAAAGGTGCTGCGCTTAATGCTGTACAAATAGCCGAAAAATTGCTTTAATCTGCCGTGATGGCAGTGCGCAAGATAAAACTTACTATTCAGTACGACGGCTACGCATATTCCGGCTGGCAGACTCAGCCGGGCTACAGAACCATTCAGGAAACGCTTAATAAAGCTGTCTCATCTCTTGTAGGTAGAGACATAACCGTCCACGGTGCCAGCAGAACCGATGCCGGCGTCAGCGCACTGGGACAGGCCGGCCTGATAGAGCTTGTCAATTGTCCTATTCCGACAAAAAATTTCCCAAAGGCCATAACCGACCGCCTGCCGCCCGAGATTGTTGTCACCGACGCCGTCGAGGTTGACAAAAAATTCGACCTTCTTGGCGACGTTAAAAGCAAGCTCTACCGTTATACCATCTGCAATCAGCTTCATCGCTCCGTGATGGATGTAAGGCATTGCTGGCACGTTCATAAGAACCTCGACGAAAAGGCGATGAAAGAAGCCGCTGCTCTGATAGTAGGCACCAAAGATTTTAAGTCTTTCGCATCGGCGGCAGACAGAAGAAAAAGTACGCTCCGAACCATCTTTCGCTGCGAGGTTGAAAAGAAGGAAGGCTGGTTTTATATCGATGTCGAAGGCAAAAGCTTTTTATATAATATGGTAAGAAATATTGTCGGCACTCTCATCGAGGTGGCTTTAGGCCGTTTGCAGCCGGAAAAAATTACCGCTATTATCGAAGCAAAAGACCGAACCGCCGCCGGACAAATAGCTCCGCCCCAGGGCCTCTGCCT
>CAYNDE010000188.1:0-3767 GCA_964395535.1 uncultured Pirellulales bacterium | reverse complement strand
ATCACCTCATACGCCTGTCTACCCAAAACTTACTTTTCAAAATTAAAGACATCATCCGTTGTTCCGTACAAACCGTCGAAGCCGGCTGAAATCAGTATAAAGCTGTCATCATTGTATGGCTTTGGCACAGAAAGCTGCTGATTCCGTGTCATGTCATAGAAAATTCTATAATTCTCAATAACACCCTCGATAGGCGTTTGTCTGTCTTTAGAGCCCATAGGGTGATAAAAACCAGGCTGCATAGCCACTCCGAGGTTAATCAAATCCATATTGTCCTGCCAGTTGTAAATGTTGTTTCGTGGATCGCCCCCGGGGTCATGCAAATGCTTTGTGGTATTAGCCTTATAGTAGAGAACGGGCGAGCCCACAGTCTTGCCCGTTTGAGCGTGCATTGCGGTTGAATAAACATCACAAATTACAGGCAAAGAAGATGCAGATGCATCGGCAGACTTAAACCCATCCGTAGAATTAACCAAAGCAGGATTATATAAATCCCCCATTTTATATGCGTTCGCTTGTTCGCGCGAGATGTACAATCCTTTTCTCTCACTTTCACTTTGCGCTATAAGGGCCGTTTGAGGCCTTGGAGCAGGTAGTTGTCTGGCAGGATATAAATCATTACCGCCGGCACTTAAGGGCGTATTAGGAATTGGATTCTCGCCATCGATTGTCCCCATCTGACAGAAACGTGACAGGGAATGAAAACCCAGCAGGTCCTGGCCTACCATTGCCTCACACAGCCTCATCGCACCACAGTAAAGCTGTCTTTTACAGTCGTCCTCTCGTTTAGAATCCGGATAATCCTCCCATTCGGCATTGAACAGTGTCAGTCCGTCACCGATACCCTTGAACTGGTTTCTCTGCTTTACGTATAAGGCATACCGCCTTATCTTGTTCAGGCTTGGGACAAGAAGGCTGATGAGCAGAATGATAACGCTCATAACCGTCAGCAGCTCGACTATCGTAAATGCCCGCCTTTTATCTGGTTTTCTGGCTAAACGCTTCACTTTTTTCTCCTTAACAAAAACATTTTTTCTTCCCGGTCTTACCTTTGAGCACTGCTCAATCCTGAAATCACACCGACTATCGGCAAAAATATTGACAGCACGATTGTCAGAACGATAAGCCCCAGACAGATAATCATTATCGGCTCGAGAAGCGACATCAGCGATGCGACAAGCACATCGACCTGCTCATCATAGTTATCCGCTACCTTAAGAAGCATCTTGTCGAGGTCGCCGGTCTCTTCACCGACCGCGACCATATTCGAAACTATAAGGTCAACTGTCTTTGACTGCTTCAAAGGCCCTGCGAAGCTTTCGCCCTGCCTGATTGAGTTCTGGACATTTCCCAGCATCCTGCTATAGACCTCGTTGCCGGCTGTCTCACGTGAAGTGTTAATCGCATCCAGTATAGGAACGCCCGCACCAATCAGTGTCCCGAGCGTCCTTGTCCATCGCGTAACCGCTATCTTGCCGCTCAGCACCCCTATCACCGGCAGGTGCAATTTAATCGTATCGATAATCATCCTGCCTACCCTGAACTTCTTAACAAACTTAAGAAATATGACAAACACAATCGGCACCGCCAGAATAATCGCCCAGCCATACCTGTAGGCAATCCAGGAACTTATCCCCAGAACAATCTCCGTTATTCTCGGCAGCGGCTGATTCGTCATCTCCTGAAGCACCGTCTTAAATTGTGGTATAACATATTTCATCAAAAGCAGCAGAATCGTAAATGCCGCTGTCAGCACCACCAGGGGATAAATAAGCGCGCTTTTGACCCGTGCTTTAAGTTTTTGTGCCTTCTCCATAAATTCCGCAATACGTGCAAGAATCAAATCAAGGACACCGCCGGTCTCACCGGCTGCAATCATACTGACAAACAGCCTGTCAAAAGCTTTCGGAAACCGCGCCATAGCCTCTGAAAGAGTAGAGCCTCCCTCAATGTCATCTGCAACATAACATATTACTCTCTTAAAAGTGCCTGATTTTTGCTGCTCCTCCAGAATTCTCAATGACCTCAATATTGGCAAACCCGCATCCTGAAGAGTTGAAAGCTGCCTTGCAAACTGTGTTACCAGTTTTGTCCCGACGTGGCCACCTGCTCCGCGACGTGGTGCTGCTCTGACCGCCCTGGCTGCCTTCTTCTTCGCTCCTGCGACGCGAACCTTCGTGGGAAAATATCCCATATTCTGGATTTTACTTATGGCCTCTTTCTGGCTCAGCGCCTCTACTTCGTCTTTCACAGACAATCCCTGTGAATCCAATGCTTCATACTTGAATGTAGGCATCTTAAATATCTCCTGACAAATTCTGCTCTAAACTTACACCTTTTAATTACCCTTCCGATATCGTTTCCTTAACAACCTCGTCTATAGTCGTAACACCATTGTAAATCGCCGCAAGACCGCTGTCCCGCAGCAGCTTCATTCCGGACTTCTGAGCCGCCATTCTGATTACATTTGTCGAGGCATGATTCATTATCAGCTCGCGTATCCGGTCATTGAATGTCATAATCTCAAAAATAGCCGTTCGCCCGCGATATCCGGTCTTATTGCACTTACTGCAGCCTTTACCGTAATAAAACTTCTTGCCCCTGACGCTCTCAGGCGTGAGGTCCAATTCCCTTAATTGAATTTCCTTCGGCTCAAAAGGTGTTCTGCAGTTATCACATATCTTTCTGACAAGCCTCTGTGCTATAATACCTTCCAGCGTAGCTGTTACAAGAAACGGCTCTATCCCCAAATCGAGAAGCCTTGCTATTGAACTTGGTGCGTCATTGGTGTGCAAAGTTGTAAGAACAAGATGGCCTGTCAATGACGCCTGTGCCGCAATCTCCGCTGTCTCAAGGTCTCGTATCTCACCGACCATTACTATATCTGGGTCCTGACGAAGTATCGAACGAAGACATCTGGCAAATGTTAAACCAATATCATCCTTGATTTGAACCTGAATAATCCCGTCCAAATCATACTCTATAGGGTCTTCTGTTGTTATCACCTTCGTCTCTATATCATTAAGCTGAGTTATAGCCGAATAAAGTGTCGTAGTCTTACCGCTTCCGGTAGGTCCTGTTGCAATCAATATTCCATTTGGTTTGTGAATAAGCTGATTAACCAGAACAAGCTCTTCCTGGCGTAGTCCCAGTTTTTCAAAATCCAGACTGAGCTGACTCCTGTCCAGTACACGCAATACTACACTTTCACCAAACATTGTCGGCAGAACACTTACACGCAAATCCACCGGTTTTCCTTCCACAGTTAAAGATATACGCCCGTCCTGCGGCATTCTCCTCTCTGCAATATCGAGGCTGGCCATAACTTTGATACGGCTGCTCAGTGCCGCAGCTATGTGTTTAGGCGGAGGTACCATCTCGTAAAGAACACCATCAATCCTGTATCTCATCTTATATTCATTCTCGAACGGCTCGAAATGAACATCTGATGCCTTATCACGGATAGCCTGAAGTAAAACAAGGTTCAGTAGTTTCTTTACCGGATTTGAATTCGATAATTCCTTTAATTCATCGAGGTCTATACTTTGGTTCCTGCCCTCAAATTCAGCAAGAAATCTATCCTCCTGTATCTCGCTTATAAGCTCTGTTATATTTTCCTCCTGTGTTTGATAATACTTATTCAGAGCTGCTTCCACTGCCTCCGGTTCTGTATAACAGGCTTTAACTTTATAACCCATAAGTGTGCTTAAATCGTCTGTCGCCCTGAAATTGTCAGGATTGTCAAGGGCAACCGTCAATTCGTTTTC
>CAYNDE010000187.1:0-3772 GCA_964395535.1 uncultured Pirellulales bacterium | reverse complement strand
CTATGAGGCTTCTGCAGACTTCATTCGTAATAACCTGGATTGCAATGAATGGTATCGCTATCATACGGTCATCGAATCCATAAGGAGTTTCGATATATTCACCGGAGGAGGGGTTGTTGTTCATAATTTAAAGAATGTAGCCTGGTATTTCTATCCGGATTACACGCCTGAAAACAATTACTTCGGCAAAGTACAGTTCCTACCGTTTGATGTGGACGATTCATGGGGACCATATTTTAATTATGGTATCGACCATGGCAAAGGTGCGATTTTTGACCAGAGCTATATTAACCACGCATTTGTACAATATGCTATTGACCCCGATAAATCACCGTTGAAACAGGAATTTCGAAACTACGTCAGAGAATTCAGAGACCTTCACTGGCAGCCGGACGTAATCGACAATATGTTAGCAGAATTGGTGGCATTGATAGAGGACTTTGTGCCGGCTGACAGAGATAGATGGCGGCTGGATCCTACTCCAGGTTCGCCAATGGACAACGGACCCTTCGATGAAGGTGTTGCGATTATGTACCAGTTTGCATGGACACCTGGTTATTATCCTATGGGAACCGGCGGCTTTTTCTGGCAAGGCACTTCAGACTATTTGGACGACCGTGGCGACAATCTGGTTATTCCTTATAGCTATTTTAAGGACTCTCCGCACTGCGCTGAAGATGATGCGTCCAGGATTCCGTATACGCCGACTATCACCTATATCGGTGAGGTCAACTATCCCATTAATGACCTGCGCTTCGAAACCAGCGCATTTTCCGACCCGCAGGGCTCAGGGACATTTGCCGCCCTCAAGTGGCGTATTGGAAGACACGACGGCTTTGACCCGGCCGACCCCGGTACTGTCCAGAAGCGCCACTACGAGCTTCGGGCGCTCTGGGAAAGCGAAGAAATAACAAACTCCGGTGACCTCGACATTCAAATACCCGGCAGCGTCGTCACTCCCGGCAGAACTTACAGGGTCCGCTGCAAAATGAAAGACAACACCGGCAGATGGAGTCACTGGTCGGCTCCAATTGAGTTTGTTGCAGGCGTTCCTCTCGCTACAGATATTCTTGACTACCTTCGTGTCAGTGAGCTTATGTACAATCCCGAAGACGATCCAAACACAACTTATGACCATGATGAATTCGAGTTCATCGAGCTGAAGAACATAAGCACAACAGAAACACTCGACCTGAGTACCGTTTCTATTACAGACGGAGTTGAGTTTGACTTTGCAGGCAGTAATGTAACAAGTCTGGCTCCCAGTGAATTCGTCCTCGTTGTAGGGAACGAAACCGCTTTTGAGTCCCGTTACGGCACGTCACTTTCCAGCAAAATCGCCGGAACATATGACGGCAGGTTCGACAATGCCGGCGAAGAAGTAGAAATATCTGATACGTGGAATGGAGTAGTGGTATCATTTACTTATAATGACGGCTACGGCTGGCCACAGGCCGCCGATGGAGCCGGCCACTCGCTCGTGCCAAAGGCCTGGTGGGCGATGGAAGACCAGCAGGAGGAAATCCTCAGTTACGCAGGTAACTGGCGACAAAGCTCATATATTTACGGCTCACCGGCATCAGATGATCCGGCTGTACTGAAAACAGTCGTTCTAAATGAGTTTATGGCGCATACCGATTACGAGAACCCCGAACATCCCGAGTATGACTCCAATGACTGGATTGAGCTTTATAATGCATCCGGCTCAACGGTCAATTTGAACAGCGACTGGTATTTGAGCGACGATATCGATGACCTTAAAAAATTCGCACTTCCTTCTGTGCCCGTGAATTCAGGGGCATTTATCAGCTTCGATGAAATTAACGGCTTCCACAATCCGATTACGAGCGGTTTCGGCCTGGATAAGACCGGTGAACACATATTTCTCTCGTATCTGCCCGGCATAATCGGCGCCGACCGTGTTGTGGACTGCATTAAGTTTAAGGGCCAGCTAAACGACATTTCCATGGGAAAATACCCCGACGGTGCAACTTACTGGTTTAGTATGACCGATTCCAGAGATTCGTCTAATTTAGCACCGGATGACCATATCGTTTTCAGCGAAATTATGTATCATCCGCTTATAGATAGTGATAATGACGAATATATAGAACTATACAATCCTACCGGCTCAACTGTTCAGCTTTACAACACAGATGGACAATGGCGTCTTGATAACGCTGTCTCATTCACATTCCCGCCGACTTTATCGATGGATGCAGGCGACAGGATTGTAATCGTTCCGTTTGACCCCGCAGTAGAGACAGAGCGATTAATAACGTTCGAGGTCGTTTACGGCTGTGACCTGACCGCCAATGTTAATGTATTCGGTCCTTACTCCGGCAATTTATCCAACGCAAGTGAAAGACTCGCACTTGAAATGCCGCAGGCGCCGGGGCCGCTGGAGGTGGACTATTCCTGGATTATCATCGACCAGGTAACTTACAGTGATTATTACCCCTGGCCGGACACTCCTGACGGTGCAGGTGATGCACTCGTACGCATTTCTTCTTCGGGTATATACTCAGGCGATGACCCGAACAACTGGGATGCTGATACGCCGTGGCCCGGAAAAATAGCACCATTACCTCCGGAAAAAGCAACTAATCCAGTCCCAACAAATGGTGCAGAAGGTCAATCGAGAAATGTTATACTGACCTGGAGCAATGGCGGCGGCGCAACCGACTACGATGTTTACTTCGGAACAGACTCTACGCCTGACAGCGGCGAATTCAAGGTAAATACCACCTCAACTAATCATAATCCAGGGATACTCCTGCCCACAACGACATACTACTGGCGAATTGATGCCAATAGTCCTGCAGGTACTACTACCGGAGACGTCTGGAACTTTACAACAAGCGAATGGGCAATGCTTACATATGATGACTTCGAGGCCGACTGGGGAAGCTACACGGATGGTGGCAGCGACTGCTCGCGTTACACCGGCGGTACTTATGCTCACGAGGGTAACTGCGCCGCTGATATTCAGGATAACAGTGGAGACGCATCGGCATTCTGGCATACCGACGCCATAGATGTCGATTCGCCGGGATATACCCAGATTGAAGTAGGCTTCTGGTTTTATGCCGATAGTATGGATGAAAACGAATACTTCAGCGTAAAATTCTTTGACGGCTCAGCCTGGCAGACGGTTGCAAGCTATGTTTTGGGAACGGACTTTGATAACGGTAATTTTTATCCTGTTACTTTATACATAGACGAAGGTGTCTATAACTTCCCGTCTGATATGAGGCTGAAGTTCGAATGCGTAGCAAGCGGCAACTCCGACGACGTTTACATAGACGAAATCGCCGTTTCAGCAAAATAAAATAACCAGCTAAAGCTGTGTACAGGCCGGTAATCCAATATTGCTGGCCTTTTTCTCTTTAAAATCAAGGTCGAAAAACAATAAGTCGAATGAAGATACGCATATTTTGATTTTACATCTATTTTCTGATATAATATTAATATTGGGAAAAAGGAGGTCTTTGTTAAAAAAAGAACCGTATCGATATGATTCGACGTAATTCAAACATCTTTCTTTTTGCTGCCGCGGTATCGATATTTTCACTATTATCAAGTCCCTCGACTGCGCAAAACTACCCTCTCGGCGACCTCAATGGCGACTTTCGAGTTGGCCCTCACGACTTGAAAGTTTTCACTCTCCAGTGGCTCGAACCTTCCGGCTGTTCTGGTCTCGGCTGCGCAGATTTTGATGGCTGCAACGGTGTTAATATGGCCGACATCGCTATACTCGCGCTAAACTGGG
>CAYNDE010000186.1:0-3787 GCA_964395535.1 uncultured Pirellulales bacterium | reverse complement strand
CATCAGGGCTTTGTCATAAGCTCACTGAACACAATCGTAATCAGCCACCACGAATTATTCGGCCAGTTCGCTCTTCGAAGGCTGCAGCGGCCGATGCGCCCGAGCGCACCGATAGACACCCTTGCAGACCTTATGCCCGGCGACTACGTCGTCCACGCCTCCTACGGCATCGGCAGGTTCACCGGCGTAGAGACAATAAAACAAAAAACCGGCACCAGCGAGCACCTTACAATTAAATACGCAGACGACGTCAAGGTTCACGTCTCCGTCAGCAATATCAATCTCATTCAAAAATACATCGGCACCTCTCCCAAAAGGCCGAACCTGAGCAAAATCGGCTCGAAAAAATGGCAGAAGCAAAAAAGTAAAGTTGCAAAAGCAATCCAGGACCTCGCTGTTGAGCTGCTCGATGTCCAGGCAAAAAGACAGCTTGCAGGAGGCTTCGCATTACCCGCCGATTCGAACTGGCAGAGAGAATTCGAAGAATCCTTTCCATA
The DNA here is from genome assembly GCA_964395535.1 of uncultured Pirellulales bacterium. Taxonomy (GTDB): domain Bacteria; phylum Planctomycetota; class Phycisphaerae; order Sedimentisphaerales; family Anaerobacaceae; genus CAYLMG01. Next base: position 3,290 of record CAYNDE010000186.1, on the reverse strand, counting down.
TCAGGAAACGCCCGACCAGTTCACCGCTTCCGAAGATATCAAAAACGATATGCAGCAGCCGGTTGCTATGGACAGGCTTCTCTGCGGTGACGTCGGTTATGGAAAGACCGAGCTTGCTATGCGGGCTGCTTTCAAAACCGTGGAAAATAATAAGCAGGTCGCTGTACTCGTGCCCACAACGGTTTTATGCGTACAGCACGGCCGAACCTTCACTGAAAGATTCGCCGATTTCCCCGTCTGCATCGAAATACTCAACCGCTTCAAAACCTCGAAACAAACAGCAGACATTATCAAGCGCACAAAAGAAGGAAAGGTCGATATCCTGATAGGAACGCACCGTTTGCTGAGCGGCGACGTCAGCTTCAAAAACCTCGGGCTACTTATTATCGACGAGGAGCAGCGGTTCGGAGTCAGGCAGAAAGAGAAACTGAAAAAAATGAGAGTCAACGTCGATATTCTTACAATGACCGCAACGCCGATACCAAGGACCCTGCATATGTCGCTATTGGGCCTGCGTGACATAAGCTCGCTTGCAACGCCGCCTCTTGACAGAAGAAGCATAGTAACTAATGTCACCGGCTATAATAAAGAGCTTATCAAAAAAGCTGTCATTCGTGAAATAAACCGCTCCGGCCAGGTGTTCTTTTTGCACAACAGGGTAAAAACCATAGACAAAAAGGCATTTGAAATCTTCAAACTGCTCGAGCAAACGAAAGCCCAAATAGCAACAGCTCACGGCCGAATGAAAAAAGAGCAGCTCGAAAAAACTATGATTGATTTTGTCGAAGGCAAAATTGACGTTCTCGTCTGCACGACCATTATCGAATCCGGACTCGACATCCCGAACGCCAATACTATTTTTATCGACAATGCCGACCGCTTCGGCCTGGCAGAGCTCCACCAGCTTCGAGGACGCGTCGGAAGGTACAAACACAAAGCCTTCGCATATATGCTCCTGCCGCAAAAAAGAACCATTACCCCCCTCGCTGCCAGAAGATTAAAGGCCATTGAGGATTATTCTCACCTTGGTGCGGGCTTTCGCATCGCCCTGAGAGACCTTGAGATTCGCGGTGCCGGCAACATACTCGGTGCCGAACAATCAGGCCATATCCAGCTCGTCGGCTACCAGATGTATTGCGAGCTTCTTGCAGCAGCCGTCAGGAAACTGAAAAATCAGCCCGACGAAAAAATCCCCGCCGCAGTTCTTGATGTCGGTATCACGACCTATATACCGAAAAATTACATACCATCCGACAGGCACCGGATGGAGGCCTATCGCAAGATTGCCGTCGCCGGGACGCTCCAGCAAATAAAAGACCTGGCCGCCGAATTAAATGACCTTTACGGCCCTATACCTGACGAGGTAAAACTGCTGCTCGATTTAACAGAGCTGAAAATCAAGGCTGCACAACTTAATATAAAAGCAATTGTCGCATCAGGTAAAAGCCTGATTTTTTCATTTGCACAAAAAATAAATGATAAAGAGAAAAAACTGTTCAAAAATATCACAGGAAGAATCGTAGTCTCTGATGATAAAACCATCTATCTGCACCTGCCAAAAAATTACTTCGAACCGGAGACGCTGATTAACATACTGCGAAAAATCCTTACTGTACCTGATAAAAAAATTAAGGAGAAACAATTATGTTACAAAGAATGAGCATAACTATTTTGTTAATTATTGCGGCGATTTTGTCATCAAACAATCTCAGAGCAAACGACAAGAGCGGAAAATCACCGCTCGATGAGCTGCCGCCGCACATAAAGCAGGTTACTCTCTTCGGGCAGAGAGCGGATTTCTCGCACGATAGCAAAAAAATATTGTTCCTCGAGAAAACCTTCGGCGATGCGTATGAGGTCGAACTGGCAACCGGCAAACTCAAGCCTATGACACATCACTATTACCATACTGGCTACACACGAGCATTATATCTGAGTAATGGCGACATACTCCTTTCCGGGCCGAAACGCCTTGACCCCAACAATCCATCGGACGGCCGAAGTGAGAGAAATGCACAGTTATGGGTATTAAAAAAAGACCTTTCCGGGCCGCCAACACCGCTCGGTGAGCACTGCTCGGAAGGGCCCGCCGTCTCGCGGAAAAGAATGAAAATCGCCTGGACTCGAAAAAACTGTTTTTACCTTGCGGATATCGTTTATGAAGACGGCAAACCAAAAATCGCAAACAAGAAAAAAATACTCGATGCCAACGATTTGCCTTTCAGATGTTCACTCGAAACACAGAACTTTCGGCCGCCCGACGAAAAAGAGCTGACATTCAGCGCCTATGAATATCAGGGCACCGAGGTCTTTGGCCTTAATATCGAAACCGGCAAAGTAACAAATTATTCGAATGCCCCGAATCAATACGACGAGCCCGAAGGAATCTTCCCCGACGGAAAATTCACAACCGTTGAATGCGACAAGCACTATCCGAGAGGATACCAATATGACGATATTTATAAGCTCGCTCTGGACGGCTCGGGCAAAACAGAAAGGTTGACCTTTTTCGCCGACTATCCGGGATATAAAGCCTCCAATCCCGTCATAAGCGATGATGGAAAATATATGGCTTTTCAATATGCCAAACTCGGTGACTGGGCCGGTATAGGAAGAGGAATCCTGGTTTTCGACCTCCTCGAATACGAAAAAACAAAAAGACCCTGAGGACAAATGAAAATATTCCTAAACCTGAAAACTCTGCGAATACTCTTCGAAAAATGTTTCTGTGGATTTTAATGTTCTTATCGGATACAATCACACGATTAAAACGAATACTATAATTAATAGGAGTTTTAAAATATGCGTGAATTTGTTCTTCTGTTAATCATAACTCTTGCATTGAGCAGCGGCTGCGAGAAGGAAAAGCCCCAGTTTACCGATGTCGAGATCGAGCTTATGCCTCAGCCGCAGAGGGAAAACCTGCCCGAAGCTACCGGCGGTTTCGTCTTCGCCGTTGGAAACGATACTATAACCAGCACGGAAATCGTTGAGCCGTTCGCCGAATATTACGCAGACCTCGCAAAAAAAACATCTCTTGACAATTTCAAAAAGCAGGCAAAACCTCAGGTAGCGAACTTCGTAATGAACAAAATATCGAATCTTCTGATTTACCAGCGGGCAAAGCTGAACGCCTCTGACGAAATCGATGAAAAGCTCGATGAAGCCGTCGAAAGCGAAGTAAGAAGATTTATTGCACAATTCGGCGGCGACTATGCAAAAGCCGAAGAAGCAATAAAAAATGACGGCTTCACCGGCTGGCAGGATTTCAGGGAATACCAGAAAAAGCT
>CAYNDE010000185.1:0-3798 GCA_964395535.1 uncultured Pirellulales bacterium | reverse complement strand
AAGCTGGAATGTTGCTTCGCGGTTGCCGGGCGTTTTTCCTCCACCTTGGTCGGGCTTATAAGTGCCTTCTGCCACCCAGATTTGCACCGGACCAAAAAGATTGGGGTCACACAGGACATCCTGCAGATAAACGTAAGCATCATCCCAGCTTGTGCCATTATTTGCACCATCGGCATTGGCATCGACATATATCACGGGTCCATACTCATATAGAGTGAAATCATCGAATGCCGCATAACCGGTTGCATTGCTGTAGGTGGCGTGGGCAAGTCCAACCTGCAGCGGCAGGCCGTCGAAATCAGGACGCTCTATGCAGGAACCATTCAGATTGAAAGGTGAATTCGACGTGTCGAGGCTCTGCCAGTTTACACCGTCCTCACTAATCATAAAGCAGAAGATATTGCCCCTGCGCTCGAGCAAAAGGTATTCCTGAGCGAGGGCAAACGTATTATCCCCATTATCGTAATGACCCAACAATCCCCATTCAGCCTCGCCCGGAAAGTTGCCGCAGCAGATACTCTGGTCAATGTCAATGTCTCTGCCTGAATTACCGAGCCAGGTCGGAAAATAGTGTACGCACTCGAAGTCTTCGCCTTCACCTGCTGCACCAAGGTCAGCAACCCTGGCCATTATAAAACAGTCGTTATGAAGAACGCGGTTCTCGTAGGTACCTGCAAAATCCGTGACATGAACCGTGGCGATGAAACCGCCGGCAACTTCCCTGTACAGAAATGGACCTATCGGAGGCCAGTTCGGCTCCCAAAAAGCGCCTTTTGACTCAATATACAATTGGCCGGGATGGTTGTAATCTGCGTTGAGAGCGTCAACAGTCTCATCCGGACCGAGTCCGACAAAACCGCTCCAGCCGGTTCCAATAACACCCTCAGTCAGGTAGTCATGAAGTTCATTGAAATCATCGTAAAATACTTCGGCGCAATACACATTATAGACCGTCGCAGATAAGAAAAATAATATACACAATATAAAGATTATTTTTTTACTGGCGAGGCTCATAATTTTTCCTCCGTCATGCTTACATACGGCAAATGCCCGAAAATTGAAACATATTATAACCTTTATTATAGTAAAAGTCAACGGATTAATCTGAGAAATTGTATAATGTAGCTTTAGTCCTCAAACTCTTCCTCCTGTACCTCACAGGCTATGCCATAAAGGTCCTTAAACGGCAGCACGGTGTATTCATCGGTCACATAAAGTCCTTTTCGGATATGCACAAAATCAACGTGACCATCCAAAAAAGCCAAGTTGTGGTGATGCTGCCTATAATGCCAGCTTATACGATGCGGCACAGATGGAAGCCATTGATTCACCCAGCCATTATCACCAACCAATATTAAATGAGAAGGATTGTCCACGTTTGAACATTTAAGCTGTTTTATCCTGCTGTTGATTTGTTTGTGTAGAGTTCCCAGCGGGCCGGGGGGTTCAAAAATTCGAACAGGGCCAATCAACAAGTAATTGGTCTGATAGCTGTTTCCAAAGTAATCGTAAGCCAGTTGTAACGGAGGACAGCCCAATATACCTCCACAGTCACTGGGGCAGCGAAAAATCTCGGCGCCGTCGGGGGAGTTCATATCTAACGGCAAGCTCACATAACCGTTAAGCGGGCGATGCAGGGCATAACCACCCACTCCTTCCCAGCCTCCGAATTCGTGATTGGCACTAGGCCCCTTTAAAAAAATTTCGTCGTTATTGATTAAGTACATGTCCCAGGCGATAGCTATCTGCCTGAGATTACTCTGGCAGACCAAACGGTCGGACGCTATCCTTATTCTCCTCAATGCAGGCAGAATAATAGCCATAAGCAGAGAGATAACCGCTAACACGACAAGCAGCTCCATCAAGGTAAAACCATTGCGCAGATTTACGCTCTGAGCTTTTTTTGATTGAATACAAACCATTTCTTTAATCTCTCACGTCTGCAGGGATTGTATTATCCTGCGACCCTTTTTCTTTTAGCTCATTAAGCCTGGTTCTTATCTGAACAATAAGCCACCTCTCTGCCTGCTGCTGCTCATAGCTTAAGCCTTGTACGGCTTTGTAGCTGCGCTGATAAGCTTCAAGAGCTTTTTCACTGTTACCATTTTTCAGGTAATGCTCGCCGAGAATAAAATCCACAAACCAGGGGGACTTGTCTGAAAGACCCCGCCGAAAACCAGACTCTTTCTCTGCTAAGGATTTGCTGTCAAGTAAGAATTCAGATGCCATTTTCTCTTTGGAACCTTTTGCGAAATAACCAGCTATTTCTTTCGCTTCCCCGCTCCGACCATCACGATATGCCTGCAAAAAAAGAGTAAAGGTCACTTGTCGAGCGAACATAAGGTTATTGGTTGCTTCGGCATTCCATCGCTTAGCAAGAGATTCCGATTCTCGCTGGGCTTTCTTTGCTGTGACATACAAGTTGAGGCTCACATACGCGAAGCTAAGAATAATCACAAGCAACAATCCCACAACCGTGCTCGTATACCGGTGTCGGGCTATGATTTTTCGCAGAAGGTAAACAGTGCTCACCGACCTGACGCTAATAGGCCGACCTTCCAGCCAGTTCTCAATGTCATGCTGAAATTCAGCAACCGACTGGTATCGCTCAGTTCTTTCTTTGGCAAGCGCTGTGAGTAAAATGGCCTCGACATCGGCGTCGAATTTACGAATGATTTGCCTCGGTCTTATCAAATCAGCTTTTTGAATGTTCTGTAGAACTTCCAGCGTTGAGCCGCTGATATCATACGGGTACGTGTCCGTTAGCATATGGTAAAGTATAATACCCAGGGAATAAACATCGGTGCGCACGTCAATCAAACCTGGCTTGCCTGCAGCCTGCTCCGGTGACATATTGGAAAGTGAGCCAGCCCATTGTCCGGTCATCGTCACCACAGCATCTTTCCCAGCCTCCTCGCTCAGGCCGATTGCTTTCGCCAGTCCAAAATCGAGTATGTGCGGCTCACCACGCTTATCTATTATGATGTTGCCAAATTTGAGGTCTCGATGGATAATCCCCTGCTGATGAGCATAGCTGACAGCAGTGCACAACTTCCTGAAAAGGATTACCCGTTCTCGGAAAGACAGGTTCTGTAACCGTATATATCGGTCCAGAGGCTGACCCTGAATATATTCCATAACGAAGTAATACTGACCATGAATAATCCCGCTGTCTCGGATCTTAACTATATTGGGATGGTCAAGATGTGCAATTAGTTCCGCTTCCCTTTCGAAGTGGTAACGCGCCCTTTCCGAGGCTAACATACTTGGCAGTAAGACCTTGATTGCCACGTTTGTCTTGGTGGGTATATGAATTGCTTTGTACACTACTGCCTGGCCGCCGCGTGGAAGCTCTTCGAGAATCTCATAATTCTCAAACGTTGATTCGCCGATCTTGGCAGAGAAAGCTGTATCAGAAAGAACACTCGCTGCCCCCTGTATTGATTTGGTTATTGATTCGGATAGCTTTGGCCGATTCCTTCTTGAAGTATCCTTTATGTCTTTAGTTGTTGTGGCTGACTGTTTTTGAGCCGTTCTCTCGGCACGCGTAGATTCAACCTTTTCACGGCAGGTCTTGCATTCCGCTATGTGGGTCTCCACTTTTCGACGTTCGTCGCTGGTGCAGTTTCCTGCAATGTAACGATTGACCACTTCCGTATCCAGGCACATTTTCATCTTCTATTCCTCTCTGCGCATATGTACCTGCAATCCAGCTAAAGAGACTTTAATTATAGACTGATTCCGGCTAATTTCAAGGATATTCATGACATCCAAGATTTATTTATCAGTGAACAAAAG
>CAYNDE010000184.1:1687-3803 GCA_964395535.1 uncultured Pirellulales bacterium | reverse complement strand
AGTGGCCTGTGCGGTAACTTCATCGTCGTCGAGGCCCAATGCGTCAACCAGAACCTCCTGTACCTTCCTGAAAATCTCATCCCGACTCATTGTCATACTTTTTTACCTCCGGTAAATTGTTCTTTTCAATATTTTTTAATGGCCTGTTAATAGTTTCCATCTTTGTTTCAGGCTTTCAATTATGCAACTATCAACCTCAGCCATAGCTGAATCTTTATCAGCAAGGTTGAAATGCCTGAGAGCGAATTTGGCCTCTACTATTTTTTCGCCGTTTGAGACGCCTTCGCCGGTAAAGCTGCTGAGGTTTTCCTCAATTGTTCTGACCTGGACGTTATATTCAATCACGCCGCCCGGCGTCAGAAAGCTTTTATACTTAACATTTTTCGCCTGTTCAAGCAATATCATACTGTGGGCGAAATTTTCCGTCGCCCGCACCAGCCAGGAAGCGGATTCTATCATACCCTGCAACAAAAGCACTCCGGGCAGGACGGGAAAGGCCGGGAAATGGTCGGCCAAATATTCTTCCGCCAGAGACACACTCTTGACGGCTTTTATCTGCTTTGCCTTTTCGAGCGAAATAACCTTATCAATCAGGATAAATCTCATAACGGCGGTCATTTTAGCGATATGCAGCCTTTTTGCCAGCTTTTTTTCGTTTTTTAATATCGGTTCGATTGAATTTTTTCGGTATTGAAATTCGTATTGATATTGGAAATTATCGGATGATTGTTTTACCAGCCGACTTTTCTGTTGGCATATAAGAAGAAAATTTGATATAATAAAAGCGGATATAAGTATAATAATCAGATTTTATAAGGGTCGTAAAATGAAAAGGTTCTTTACCCTCGAGTACTGGCAGGAAGATGACTGGTTCGTCGGAAAGCTAAGGGAAATTCCAGGCATTTTCAGTCAGGGTAAAACAATAGAAGAACTCAAGGAAAACATCATTGATGCGTATCATATGATGCTGCAGGATTCCAATGATAAGAGTAAACATTCTGGCGTCAAGTACACGGAACTTGGAGTCGATGTTTGAAGCGAAAGGATTTGATAAAAGACCTTGTTAAAGGCGGCTGCTTTTTGAAAAGGCATGGAAGCAGGCATGATATCTATTCAAATCCCCGAAATGGTAAACAGGCACCTGTGGCGAGACATCCCGAAATAAAAGACACATTAGTTTGATTAATCAAAAAACAACTTGGGATATAGAATCGCACGAATCCTTTATTTTCTTTGCGATTTTCAGGTTTAGGGATATAATTTTTTACTTATGAATGTACGCAGTGCAAAAATTTCTGATGCGGAAACTATTTACGCCCTTGTCAGCGATTATGCCGAACAGGATAAGATGCTATTTCGCTCGAAGGCTGATATCTATGAGAACCTGCGCAGCTTTGTCGTGGCAGAGGCCGACGGTAAGGTCGTCGGCTGCTGTGCACTGCATATAATATGGCAGGATTTGGCTGAGATTAAATCACTGGCGGTTTACGATGGTTTTAAAGGAACAGGCATCGGCAGGTCTCTCGTGACAGAAGCCCTCAGGCAGGCCGGCGAACTCGGTTTGAAACGTGTATTTGCATTAACATTAGAGCCTGCCTTTTTCCAAAAAATGGGCTTTGAACTGATTGATACCGACAAACTGCCGATGAAGGTCTGGAGCGACTGCGCCCGCTGTCCCAAGCAGCAGAGCTGTGACGAAACCGCTGTAATAAAAGACATTTCATAAGCACCATAATCTGCCTCGATTCCCGTTACTGGTTAATCGTATCTCGTTACTTACATTTTTCTTTACAGAAGCTTTGATAGGTAATTCTTATATCATCCTAAAACAACTGTGTTATACTGCATGGCAGTATACTGTAATGCAGTATACTGTAATGCTATATTCTAATAAAATGTATCACATGTTTCAGATTTTGATTATAATTCTGAATCGATCTTTTTGCATACGATTCCTTTCGAATTCTGTTCCCCTGTTTCTTTTATCCGTTCTCTTTCGTTCATATTCCATCATCTCTCCTTTGCCTGCCTTCTCTGTTCCAGCAGACGACTTGCCTGCCCACAGGCAGGCATAGGCAAGTCGTCTGCAGTCTCTTTATTAGTATATGTATAAGTA
>CAYNDE010000184.1:0-1587 GCA_964395535.1 uncultured Pirellulales bacterium | reverse complement strand
AGTAGTGGCGCAGATATGCGCCAGTGAAAGTTCAGCCTTTGAGCCACCCTCTGGGGCATTTTTGAGCCTAGTCGTGGCGCAATTCTAAGCCTGGTGGTGGTTCATTTTTGAGCCTAGCTTTCGTACACCCTTCTGTGATTGTGAATTCTTTACCTATGTCTGAGTCCCTTTTTTCAACTTTTCACTTACGAAGTGTGATTTAATTTGGGATTTCAGGCATCGATAAGCTAACTTTTTTTAATGATGTCAAAAATCAGTAAAAAACGTATCATTTTCGGTCAATCCTGGTTAAAAGAGCGTAATTTTTGTCATTTTTCGTTCATTTTCGGCCATTTTCAAGAATTCTGTAAAATCGCTATATCTTATTACAAAATAAGGAGTTAAAACATTTTAAGCAAAATTTCAATTTTAATCTGAAACAAGAATAAATTTTTCTACAAATTTTCTTGACTCAAAGAAAAATAACCATAAAATTACATTGTGATTGTGAACACAAATTCAAAGTTAAGGGTAAAATAATAATAAAGTGAACTATGCCTTATCGCAAGATACCAGACGAAACTATAAGGCGGCTGCCTATTTATCTAAGGGACCTGACAGGCTTTCTTAAGCAGGGCTATAAGAACATATCCAGCAAGGAGTTATCAGGTCATTTGGGAGTTAATCCCTGGCAGATAAGAAAGGACCTTTCGAATTTCGGGGCGTTTGGCACCTGCGGGGTGGGCTATGATGTTGAAAAGTTAATAAGACAAATAAAGAAAATACTAAAACTCGATACTATTCGCAAAGCCGCACTCGTCGGTGTCGGTAATTTAGGTTCGGCTGTTCTTGCCTATCCGGGTTTTGCGCTCTACGGTTTTGAAATTGCGGCTGCTTTCGACAATGACTCAAAAAAAATCGGTAAAGTAATCAATAAGATAACAGTTCAGGATGTTTCAAAAATACCCAGTCTGAAAAACAAGGACATAAGAATAGGTATCATAACTGTCCCCCGGCAGGCGAGTCAGATTACCGCAGATGCTCTTGTAAACGCAGGTGTTACAGGGATTTTGAACTTTTCGCCCTGCCGGATTAAGGTGCCGAAAAAAGTCAAGGTTATCACAATCAATATAGCCCTGGACCTCGCACGGCTGCCCTACTATATGCCGACAAGGTAAGAATATATAAAAACAGAAGCAAAAAAGAGTGGCAAAAATCAAGGGAATATGTTTTTATTTAAGGTTTTAATAACATAAGAAAGTCAATGACCGCTAAACCAAAACAGAGATAGCAATGAAAACAGCTTTTACAAGAGAGTTGAAACCGTTTCTGGATGCCGTTAATTCGCAGATGCAGCTTTATGTCCCCAAAAAAAGCGGGGAATACTATGTATTTATAAAATATAATCCCGAATCGGAGCAGCAAACAGAATTTAATAACATACGCAGCTGTATGCCGATAAAAGATTTTCTTTTTCCGTTTCGCGAGCTTGCGGCAGTTTATCCCGAGCCTGTGGAGCCGCCGCAGGTAAAGGAATTCGCCGTTTTCGGGCTTAAGGACTGCGATTTGCGTTCGCTCGAAGCACTCGATAAAGTCTTTATCGAAGAG
>CAYNDE010000183.1:0-3824 GCA_964395535.1 uncultured Pirellulales bacterium | reverse complement strand
GAGCGTTTTTTATGGCAGAAGGAACAGTTAAGTGGTTCAATCCAAAAAAGGGCTATGGATTCATAGCCGCCGATGACGGACGGGATGTGTTCGTCCATTATGCTAATATCTCCGGGCAGGGATTTAAGACTCTTAGGGAAGGTGATTCAGTCAGCTTTGATATCGTCGAGGGTGAAAAAGGACTAAGGGCTGAAAACGTCGCTAAAAAGTCGGCGGAAAAAAAGCCCGCTACCGAGAAAAACAGCGATGAGGAAACATAACTGATTTAAAAATACTGTTGACCGTAGTTGCCATCGCCTCTGCAGCCTCGCTTTAACAACTCTTTATCACTGAAACCTTTAGCCTGGAAACAAAAGCTACAAGCTGAAAATGACGATTTTAACAGGTATGTCCCGCAAAAGCAGGACACGATGATAATTAAAATTTATGATTGCTCAAAAACCACAATCAGCTTTGGGATGTAGTGTCCTTGTCCTTAATAAGCACTATATGGCTGTCCGAATAGTCGGAGCCAAAAGGGCATTTTCTCTGCTGTTTCGTCAGCTCGCAGAAGTCGTCTCTCTCGAAGAAGGCAACTTCTACAATTATAATTTCCAGAGCTGGTGCGAAGTAAGCCAGTTCAAGCGAAACTTCGAGCCGGACGGCCAGGACTGGGTCTCGACCGTCAATTTCTATATCGCCGTTCCGAGAATCATTCGCCTGTTATTTTACGACCGCCTCCCGAGAAACGATGTCAAATTCAACCGCCGAAACATCTTTGCTCGCGACAGAAATCACTGCCAGTACTGCGGAAAAAAATATCCTACAACCGAGCTCTCGCTCGACCACGTCATACCAAGAAGTATGGGCGGAAAATCAAACTGGCAAAATGTCGTCTGCTCCTGCACAGACTGCAATGTAAAAAAAGGCGGCCGAACGCCAAAACAGGCAAATATGTCACTTGTGAAAAAACCGGTAAAACCCAAAAAAAATCCCCTCATCCACATTCATCTCGGCCACGAACGCTACCGAAGCTGGAAACAATTCCTCGACCACGCCTACTGGTCGGTCGAGCTGAAATAAAACCGCTCTCAGAAGTAAAATACTACCCGTTGCGATTCTCATACACACGATACAAAAGCTCAAGCTCCGCGTTCTTCTGCTCATAATCCTTCTGCAGCCGCTGCAGAAGCTGAACATTCTTATAAATTTCACCCTCTCCGAAACGCTCCTTCATTTCTGCTATCTCCTGCTCGAGCTCCATAATCATCTGCTCAATCTGCTCAACCGAATATCTATTAAATCGCTTCAGCACTTCGGCGGTCTGCATGCTTTTCTTTTTCCCCGATGTCACCTGGCGGCGTTTCTTCGCATCGGCACCCGCCAACTTTTCCCTCTTAAGCTGCTCCCTGCTATGCAAAATAATACTCGCATACTTTGAATATACCGGCCTGGATGAAAAAAACTCCACCCTCCCCATCTGGCGTCCGCCATACTCGTCGACTCCCATCACAAGCAGTTTCTCTGCTATCCTGTCCAGGAAAAACCTGTCATGACTAACTGCAATAATTGTCCCCCCATATTCGGCCAATCCCTGCTCGAGTATCTCCCGGGCCCGTATATCCAGATGATTTGTCGGCTCATCAAGTATCAATACATCAGGCTCGCTCAAAACAAGTTTGCACAGCATCAGACGACTCTGCTGCCCCCCGCTGAGCTCGCCGCACTTTTTGAAAACTTCGTCGCCGCAGAATAAAAATGTTCCCAGTATCGAGCGAACCCGCTCAGCGGAAAGTTTTGGTCCGGCCGACAACGCCTCCTCCAGAACCGTCCTGTTCGCATCGAGCGTTAATGAATGCTGGTCAAGATACCCAATACTCAGATTTTTACCTATCCGCATCGTCCCTCCGGAAGGCTCAAGCTCACCGATTGCAAGCTTCAAAAAACTCGTCTTGCCGCTGCCGTTAGGCCCCGTAATACCAAACCGCTCCCCGCGCAGAATATCAAAACTCAAAGCCTCGAATAACTTTTTATCGCCGAAACATTTGCTCAGACCTTCACAACGAAGAACGAGCTCACTGCGGCTCTGACTCTTCGAAAAGGAAAAACTGATTGTCTTCTGCTCCCGCGGCTTCTCAAGAAAATCAGGATTTTCCTTCAATAGCCTTTTTAATCTTTTCTTTCTGCCCCTCGCCGTCCCCCGCATTCCTTCCTGGTCTTTATTACGCGCGATAAAATCGACCGTCCGCTCAACCATCTGTGCTCGCTGCTTGTACTGCCTCTGCCGCTCAATCTCAAATACCTGCTTCGACGCAAGATAATTGCTGTAGTTGCCTTTCCAAACCTTCGCCTGACGATCGCCCACCTCAATTATCTTTTCCGCTATCCGGTCAAGCAGATACCTGTCATGACTTATCACAACCTCAGCACCCTTGTAACTGCTGAGAAACTTTTCCAGCCATTCCGTCGCCTGCAAATCAAGATGATTCGTCGGCTCATCAAGCAGCAGAAGTTTGCTTTCCTGCATCAGAACCTTTGCCAATCCGAGCCTGGACAACTGTCCGCCGCTCAAAGATGACACTTTGTCGCCGAACTGATTCTGCTCAAAACCAAGCCCTGTCAGCACCACCTTTATCCGTATCTCATATTCATATCCGCCTTCCAGCTCAAACTTATGCAGCAGCCGGTCATACTCCCGCATTTTCCTCTTTAACGCTGCCCCCTCCAGTTCCTCCATCTCCTTCGAAACCTTATGAATCTTATCATGCAGACCAAAAACACCTTCCAGCTCCGCATGCATCTCTTCAATTACTGTCCTGCCCTTATCGAAACTTGCCTCCTGTGCCAGGTATCCAATCCGAAGCCCCTTCTGCTTTATAACCTCACCCTTATCAGGCGCAATCTGGCTGGTAATTAGTTTCAGAATAGTGCTTTTACCCGAACCGTTCACCCCGACCATCCCGACCTTTTCACCCTGATAGAGCTGAAGGTTAAGCTTATCGAATACGATCTCGGACCCGAACGATTTATGTATATCACACAATGTCACTATCGCCATCAAACTACTCCGTTACCTGCTCAATGTCACTAAGCCGCCTCTAAAAAACCTATTGCTTGCTCCAGATGCGCGTGTTCAAATTCAAATCATCCACAATCCCTATCGCAAGCTGAAGGTCCTCAAAGTACTGTCTTACAGGCTCAAAATCAAGCAGTGTATTAAATAATCGCGGCTCAAAAAGCGGCCTGTTTATCGAAATCGCCACGAACAACATCGAGCCGACAAAAGATAAATATATCTTCCGACTGGTTTTCTGCTTGAAGTCCACAATTCTCTTCATCAGGCTCGGTGACAAAATGTACCTGGCCTCAATCTGGTCGTGGCCGTATACGACAAAGTGCTTTTCGAATTCGATATCCTCAAGTTTGATGAGCTGGCCTCTGAAAATATTCATCGACTGCAGCTTCTGGCCCAGTCTGCCGAACAATCGTTCTGCTGTATCGGGCAGAACAACTGTTGTTCCGCGAAAATCTTTATTGAAATCCGCTACGAAAAACAGACCCTTAAAAATAATCGTACAATCCTTGTCCTTGCCGCTGCCGCTCTCGTATTCGGCATCCAGCTCAGAAAAACGGAGTTGCGTGGCACCAATTTTACCGGCTACGAGGTCGTCTCCTTCATAACGGTTCGGCTTAGTCGTAAAAATGTTACTCAACATAAAAAGTTCCTTTTTGATATAATCTTTCGGATTATAATCAAGGCCATCAGCGATAAATTTCACTATAGGCTGAATCACGAACTGCTTAAACTCAACCACATAACCCGCTGAAAGGATTTTAGCCGCCAG
>CAYNDE010000182.1:0-3858 GCA_964395535.1 uncultured Pirellulales bacterium | reverse complement strand
TAATGTACGAGCGTCGTCTTGAGAACAGTCTTTACAAAACGCTCCTCCACCTCCAACGTTTGAACCTCATCAACCAGTACAACAGTCTCCAATCCTCCAATTCACCTGTCCTGAGCAACGTCGAAGGACAAATCCACAATTTAATCGGTGCAAAGGCCTGACAAATGTTAAAAAATTTGAAAATCTTAAGTTCAACATCCTTAAGCCCCGCCATTTATTGGCGGGGTCTTTTCTCACGAAATCTCCAACTATTCTCATTATCCTGTAAATCCTGTCAAAACATCGTGCGCGCACCTGTCCTGAGCGTAGTCGAAGGAAAAATAACAAAAATATGCAAAACGAACCCAATTTTAAAATCGCTCCAATTTACGTAACTACTTGTAATATAAGGAGATATGGCATTTTATTGCCTTACAACCGCCCAAAAAACGAACCCAAACGAACCCAATTCGAACCCAATTTTCGCTCAAAATTGGCTTCGTTTTCCCCCAATTTGGCTTTGTTTAACAATGAAATCTTCGCTTTTGCGAAAAAACTTAATCTCCGCAAATCAGCTAAATCCGTTTTAACGAGTATCGAGAATCCAGAATCTAGAATCTTGTGCTCTTATGCACCTGTGCTTTTATTTCCTCTGCAGTCTCAGCGAACCATTCGGTTTAAAAATCAATGTCAATCAGTGCAATCTGCGATTAAAAAATCTGTGTCAATCCGTGAAATCCGTGGTTATAAATTATCGTACTGCGTAAAGCTTCACTTTAAATCGAACATTGAGTTGTCCATCGGCTCGAACCAGCCGAGCCCAAGAGCCGACGGTTTCGTCCCGTCATTATTCACACCGTCATATTTACCCATTTTTTCAGAGCTTGTATGGGCATCAGCCCAGGCGACATTGGCACGGTCCCTGTGCCTGAAGTGTATGGAAGGCTCCGGGTCCCAGGTGGTTGTTATCCGGCCTTGCGTTACAAAGTATCTCGGCTCGGCGAATGAGTACTCCACGAGGCGTCCGGCCCTCGACATTGCAGTATCTGCGAACATCAGCGTTCGGGCCGGCTGCATAATCTCTACATTCCTTGCCGCCGCCTTACAGCTTATAGGCTCATATCCGCTGAGCCAGATTTTCGAGCCGATATAGAGCAGATTATATCCGTAGCCGCCGCTGCCTGCTTCATAATCAGGCTCCATCGGGTCGAGTTCCATATAGTTAACTGCGACGGGACACTTTACCTCGCTAAGATTTATATATTCGGCCAGAGGCCCGCTCTGGACATCGAAGGGCTCGCTGATATTTTCGCGCTGGCCAAACCATCTGTTCAGGTTATCGGTAAAAATGTCCGAAGCACCGGGGACGTAGCTGCCGTTGTTCTCGTGTGCATAGCTTTCATTTGCAAGAACAAGCTGGCGCAGATTATTTCTGCAGTAGAGCTGTCGGCCTTTAACCCTCAACAGACCCAAAACCGGAACCGTTATGCTGATAAGAAGGGAAATAATCGCAATCACAACGAGCAGCTCAATCAGGTTAAAGGCTTTGTATGCTGAAAAATGCAGATTGCTCTCAAAAAAAATCCTATCGCCAAAATCGAATCTATCAGACCGGCTTTGTCCATTCGAGTCGCTCATTATTCAATTGTCCCCTCAGACAAGCGTATCAGCCATTCTATCCCCGGTTCGTTGCTCTTTTTTCGTTTGGGCAGCTTTGTTTTTTCAGGCTCTTCGAACTGGTCTTTAATCTTCTCGATATCCTGATAATATGTAAAATCCAGTCGTCCCTTCACTTCACCGCTGTCACTGAGAAACTCAATTCTGTCCACAACATCCGTGGTGACGTCGATAAAATATCTCATTACAGGCCTGCTTTTCGCAGTGTCGGTGAACATAGTAATAACAGCCCGTTCATACCGGGACTCGCTTGGATTGTAATCAAGCTTTTCCAGACTGAAGCTGATTTGCCTCTTGACGGCATCTCTTCTGATAAGGTCGGCTGTGTGCATACCCATCCAGGGCCGAGACAGGCCTTTGAAAAAACTGCCTGCCGGACAGACCGTCATAATTTCGCCGTTGTCCGCGACCGTGTACGCGCCCCAGGGGCAATCGACTATCTGCAACCTGCCAGCTATATCGAGGTGAAGCCAGGGCTTATTTTCGAAAATAGCATCGTAAACAAACGGTATCCTGCCTTTTCCGTCAATAACCAAATTATCAATTCTTCCGCTGACAGTAAAGTATGTCCAGCGCCTTTTGTGCATCTGGTCACGTTCATCTACCACGTCAGCATCTTGCGGCCAGGGGTACCTGAAAGAATCGAAAGTAGTTTTCTCAAGCGTGTTATATACAATATTATATTCGTAACTATCAACGTTATAGAAACGACTATCGAGAACCCCTGTCAGGAGTCCGGTTTTCGAGTCCCTGTAATAATTGACACCGGGGATTTCGCCTTCGACGCCGTCAAGAAATTCCGTAAACTGCTGGGTATCTGTCGGCAGTCGCCTTGTCTGCAGGCCGAGAAGCGGTAAATTATAATTATTAATGTAAATAGTATTCGCTCCGGAACTGTAATAAAAGTTGCCCTCGCTGTTTTGCAGCCAGCCGCATAATCTTTCCTTTCGCTGCGGGTCCCAGCGCTGCATCATCATAAACATAGGGCCGTCGACACCTTCAGGAAAGTAAAACCATTGTTCATAAGCACCCCTGCTCAGGCTTCGACCGCGCATAAGGTTGCGATTGAACTGTCCGGTCGCACCCCAGTTCTGCTCCATATAATAAAAGCTTCTCACATCGGACCTTCGCAAAGGCGAACCTCCGGCACCAAACAAGGACAAAACATTATCAATATTGCCCGTTGTGGTTACAGTCACGAGACTTAGAACCAAAGCCGTCAGAGCCGCTGTTACGCTTATACCGAGCTTTGTAAGGAGACTGCCGACAACCGATGCGGAAAAACCTACCTCGATTGCCGGCGCAGAAACACTTATGATTTCCGCCTCACTGCGACTTGTAATCCTGCCGAACAAGACAAGGGCCGACAGTAACATTCCCTTCTGCAATCCCCTGCGCCGCAGCTTCTTTTTCAGGGCGTTCTTGGCTCGATAAAATAATACGCGTGCGTTAAACTGGGTGCAGCCCATCTCCTGGGCAATTTCAGAATACTCCATACTCTCATAGCAGCGAAGCACCAGAACCTGTCTTTGACGCGGCTTTAACAGGCGCATTGTATCAAGGATAATTTGTTTCCATTCTTTTGACTCTAAACCTGACATATTGTCCTCCCCTTCATAATCGGCGGCGATTTGAATATATTTGTCTTCGTCATCAGACAGACTAATGGCTTTATGTCGTTTTTCTTTCTTTAACCTGCTGTACATTTTATTGACAGCCATCACGCGCAGCCAGGAGTAGAAGCTGGCTGCCTTTTTCAGCTTGCCTATTGACTGTACGAGCTCCAGCAGGCTGTCCTGGACGATATCCTCTGTGAGGTTCCCGTCCAGCGTAAGCCGGTAAATATATGTGCGTAAGTAATTTCCACTCAGCTCGCAAAGCCGGCTTAGACTTTCCTTATCACCCCGCTGGGCTTTATTAACAAGTCCAATATAGTCTTTTCCATTGGCCATATATGTGTTTTATTACCAATATTTAAGATTAGACTTCAGGCCTGAATATAACAGTTTTTTTACAAAAAAATTTAAAATTTTTGATACCTTCCGCCTTAGCCGGACTTAAAAAATCCTTTTTTATTCATATCCAAACACAAATTATTGTCACTTTTTATTATACCTCTAACCGTAATTTTCTGCTAAAATTAAAGCTCGAATTGCTTTATAGAAAAGAACCTTATTAAAGTGTCATTCCGCACTTGATGCG
>CAYNDE010000181.1:0-3931 GCA_964395535.1 uncultured Pirellulales bacterium | reverse complement strand
ATGATGAAACATACGCTTGACCTTGCCGAGCAGACCGGTGTGAACCTAAAAGGCGTTCTGACGTGGGCATTTATGTTCGAAGGCAAAAAATATTTCGAGGGCTTTCGCACACTGTCAACAAACGGCATACATAAACCGGTACTAAATGGTTTCAAGATGCTCAGTATGCTCGAAGGCAAACGCGTGCCGTTATCGAGCAGCGGCGCTCTGGGAGCAGAGAAAATAATTGAAGAAAAAGTCATAAAAGCTCCCGATATAGACGGTCTTGCGACAGTAAGCGAGGAAACTGTCCAGGTCATTTTATGGAATTACCACGATGATATAATCGATGCAGAGCCGAACCAGGTAACAGTTGATATTCAATTGCCTTCGAAAGATATTTCGAGGGTAAGAGTGATACACTACAGGATAGACAAGACACACAGCAACGCCTATACGAAGTGGGTATCTATGGGCAGTCCGCAAAAGCCGACTGCCGAGCAATTGTCGGAATTGAAGGAAGCCGGCCAGCTCGAGATGCTCGAGGCCATAAAAGAATATGAGACAATAGACGGCAAACTGTCGCTCGATTTCGAAATGCCGAGACACTCGGTTTCTCTTCTTGAGATACGTTTTGTAAAGTGAACAAAAATTAAAGAAAGTTTTTATGCTTGCTGACAATAAAGTAGTAGTAGTGATGCCGGCTTACAACGCGGCTCAAACCCTGCGTCAAACCTATGATGAGGTTATGGCCCAGGGGATAGTTGATACAGTTATCGTGGTTGACGACGGCAGCGGCGATGAAACGACTGATATAGCCAGGACTTTGCCCAACACAATAGTTCATACACATCCCCGAAACCAGGGTTACGGAGCCAACCAAAAGACCTGCTATAGATTGGCTTTGGAAGCACAGGGCGACATTATTATTTTAGTTCATCCCGACTACCAATATACGCCGAAACTGATACCTGCGATGTCCTCGATGATAGCTAATGGCCTGTATCATTGCGTGCTGGGCTCCCGCATATTAGGTGGATACGCCCGCAAAGGAGGAATGCCGTGGTGGAGATATGTCTCGAACCGCTTTTTGACCCTCGCGGAAAATATTATGACCGGCGCTAAACTTTCAGAATATCATACCGGTTATCGTGCCTTCTCCCGCGTACTTTTGGAAAAGCTGCCCTTCGAGGGTAATTCCGATGATTTCGTATTTGACAATCAGATATTACTGCAGGTTCTCTGGTTAGGTTACAAAATAGCCGAGGTGAGTTGTCCAACCCGGTATTGTCCGCAATCCTCCTCAATTAATTTTCGACGCAGCCTCAAGTACGGTTTCGGCTGTCTATGGTACGGGCTGTTATACCGGCTGGCAAAAATAAAAATAATTAAACTAAAAATCTTTCCCCGATAAATGGATAAAGCATCAAATAAGTACTACACACTTTGCATTTGTCTGGTTTTGACATTTGCCACAGGGGCTGTTTACTGGCAGATACGCGGGCATGAATTTGTAATTCTTGATGACAGAGCGTATATAAGCGAGAATGAGCAGGTGTTAAATGGACTCACGCCCGAAGGAATTAAATGGGCTTTTACGACTAACACAATGGGTAACTGGCACCCGTTAACGTGGCTGTCACTAATGCTCGATTGCCAGCTTTCTGACTCGCTGGCCAAAACCTGTCACACAACTAACCTGATATTCCACATTGCCAACACCCTGCTGCTGTTTTTAGTGCTTAAACGGATGACAGGCTCAGTCTGGCCGAGTGCATTTGTAGCCGCATTATTTGCGCTTCATCCCCTGCATGTCGAATCGGTGGCGTGGGCATCGGAGCGAAAGGACGTTCTGAGCACATTTTTCTGGATGCTTACAATGTGGGCTTACATAAAATACGCAGAACGTCCGAGCTTCGTAAAGTACATACCAATCGTAGTGTTTTTTATACTGGGCCTTATGGCCAAGCCGATGCTGGTGACATTGCCTTTTGTGCTGCTGCTTCTGGACTTCTGGCCGTTGGGGCGTCTGCAATTAGGACAATCGATAAACAGCAGCACGTCAGCATCTCCCAAAACAGGATTGCAAGGCACTTTCAAGACTGCGGCTCGCTTAGTAGCAGAAAAAGTACCGCTTTTTGCACTGTCTGCAGCCTCGTGTGTCATAACATATCTGGCACAACAAAGCGTAGGTTCTGTCGGTCGAATAAGACTACTTATCAGAATGGCCAATGCTGTGCTTGCCTATAGTAAATATATATGGCTGACGTTCTGGCCGGCTAAATTAGCTGCGTTCTATCCATATCCTCACGACGTGCCGATTATAATACGGTTGGCATCTGCGCTCTTGCTTCTGCTGGTATCAATAATAGTAATTTTAACGCTCCGTCGCAGGCCGTATCTGGCAGTGGGTTGGTTGTGGTATTTGGGGACGCTGATACCGGTGATTGGTTTGGTAAAGATAGGCGGACAGGCAATGGCAGACCGATATACCTACATACCGCTAACAGGTTTGTTCATAATGATAGTCTGGAGCGGGCTGGACCTTGTCAAAGGTGTGCGTTACCGACAGATTATATTATGGACGATAGGCACATTTGTGGTTGCTGTTTTAGGGATTTGTACCTGGTTACAAGCAGGCTATTGGCAGAACAGCATCAAACTTTTTGAACATACACTGGCGGTCACAAAGGACAACTACATGGCACATTACAATCTTGGATGGGTATTATCAGAGCAAGGCAGGTCCGATGAATCAATTGAGCATTACAAAAAGGCATTGGACATTGCGCCAGGGTATCGAGAAGCGATTGCCAACCTGGGAGCTGTTCTAATCTACAAAGGCCGGATTGATGAGGCAATTCAACGCTATAGAGACTTTCTAAAGCACAATCCCCGAGATTATATTATACACACAAAACTTGGCGATGCACTTGTACTTCGCGAGAAGATAGGAGCATCCGGCGGCCTGAGGATAATATCAGCAACGAAGGTTAATCTCGACGAAGCCATTCAACATTACAGACAGGCATTACAAATCAAGCCCGACTTTACTGAAGCACTTAACAGGCTTAAAAACGCTCAGAGACAACGGGAGCAAATTCAATAAGGTTAGATGATACGCTGATTATCAGCGGCGGCAGCGCTCGTCCATAAAAAGGGTGGTTTTTTTGTAGACTTTCGGCGGCAGGGTCTGTTTTAGGATTTTTTTGGCTTCACGCAGTGACGTTCTGTGCGTGACGTGAGTAACTATTATATGTTCGTTATCTAAATCGCTGAGCAGCTTTGCAAACTCGGTTATGTGCATATGCTTTCCGGCTTCGGCCCGGCCGGCGTGCTCATCTTCATAAAAGGTGCATTCGGCAATAAGAATTTTGCTGTATTTTATGTAATCGAGCCGGGAGAAATCGACATACTTCGTGTCACCAAGATAAGTTACAATCGGTATCTCGAGGGGATAATCGATTTCGACGCCCTGCTTTTTCAGCTCAACTATCTGTCTGCTGTTAAGCTTCAGGTATTCCTCTTTAAGCTTTTTTCTTTTCTCTATGATTGAGAAGCCGACAGAACCTTTGCAGTGCTTTGTAGGAAAGACCCGTGCGAAAAGGTTTGGTTTTATCTGGTATTCGTCGCCCGGGCCGACGCCCACAATATTGGCAGGTATCTCGTTACCGTCAAGCAGGCCCCAGGCGTCGAGGAGCTGCTTTAGCGGCGATAAAAGGTTTTTGGGCATAAGAACGGTGCCGGGAGACTGTCCGTTAAAGTGACGATGCGAGAGGTAATATGCTATACCGGCTGCGTGGTCCATATGGCCGTGAGTGAGCAGACAATTATTTATCGCAATAACCTGGTCGGGAGCCTTGCCGATATCAAAACAAACATCGAGCTGGGGCATACCGACGACGGTTTCCTCGCCGGCAATCGAATAGCCGATGATTTCCAAATCATCAAT
>CAYNDE010000180.1:0-3942 GCA_964395535.1 uncultured Pirellulales bacterium | reverse complement strand
GGTGTGAGGCTTTTCATAACGCCCGGCCTTGCAGTTGCCATCTGAGACTTGGAGTCCTTTGTGCAGATAGTAGCCATAACGTTTCCGCCGAGAGCAGGTCTGGTCTGCAAAAGGATACCAACTTGACCTCTACGGGTGCTATCCCTTATATCAAGGCCCGTACAATCAGCGGTCAGGCCGCAACGCAGCCTGTACGAGACCATCGGTGCGAGCAACCTGCCCCGCGGCGTCGCAGCAAAGAGGACGATTTGCGGCTGGTATTTTTTTACGCAATCGGCAACAGCCTTTCTGAAAACAGCAGGGTCAAAAGCGGCGAGAAGCTTATCGGCGATAACGTATATTTTGTCGGCACCTGCGGCGATTAAATCATCGGCTAAAGCTTTGACGTTGTCACCCGGCAGGCAGACGCCGACTTTGGTTTCGAGAGAATCGGCAAGGCTGCGAGCCCTGCCGATAAGCTCGAATGTTGCGGGATGAATTTTTCCGTCGTGGTGCTCAGCGACGACCCAGACCTCGCCTTGGTATGATGAATTAGTGGATTCGAGACCTTTCAGCATATCCTCAAGAGCCTTTACGTGGAAATGTTCGCCGGCGGTATCGAGGATTTGCTTTTTTGTATACTCGTCTATCTGCTCGATTCTTTCGATGCCGAGCTGTTTTAATTTGTCGGCAAGTATTTTAAAATCCTCATTCTCGCTTTCAGTTGATTCAAAACTTCTGTCATAGAAGATTTTGCGTTTTTTAGGAAGAATGTAACCATCAGCAGCCTGCTTGTCCTGAGCAGACTGTTTTAAATCGTCTTTGAGACCTTCGGCTAAAGTACGGGCCAGTTTTTTCACATCATCTATCCGCCGGCAGGTTCTTTTGCTTTTGCCGGGCGGGAAGACGCGTATTACCCTGGTTTTCGAGCCTTCGACGCCGATGTGCGGCGCGTTTATGTCATCGGCTGACCATTGAATGATTTTCAGAGCGTTCGCCCGACGAGCCTGCGTGAAGGTAGCAAAAACAGGATACTCATATTTGGCGACGGTTATCACGGCTGGAGCGGATTTTGCAGCAACGACCTGGTTTCCGCCGCTTATAATACGGGTGAATTCGAAACGACTTTTTTTTAATTCGGCGTCGGTGACATAAGCTATACAGGGAAGTGACAGCTCTTCTGCGATTTGGGCGGGGACCTGTGCGGTGTCACCGTCAAGTGACTGCATACCCGTTACGATGTAATAATCGCCGGCGGAGTTTACGATTTGCTCAGCTATCTTTCTGACGGCAAACGCGAGAGAATTGGCCGTTGCGAAGGTGTCGGCGCCGCCGAGTGCCCTATCGGTAAGCAGAACAGCGATATCGGCACAACGGCTTAGACAATATCGCAGGACGTCTTCAGCCATTGGCGGGCCCATAGTCAGAACAATGATTTTGCCCTGTTCGTCAGAGCTTATCCGCCTCATATAGTTTGCAAAGGCCAGTGCGTGGGTGTCGAGCTCATTTATAACAGAAGGCAGACGTGTGCGAATAAGTGTACCGGTTTGGAGGTCAAAAGCATTGTCGGTAATCTGCTTTACATCAGGTACCTGTTTTACGAGAACTATATAATCAGCCATAATCAGTTTATTATTTCGACTACGAATAATAGAAACAGTATGTTTCGGAAACCAAGAGCATAAACAAAATAGCTGATTTTTGCAAATGTTTGTTTAGACAGTCCGAAACACGAACGGCTATCGACGGAGTCAAAAAATTTGAATTTGAACTTGCTTTTTAGGAAAAAATAATATATTAGATTTTTCTTTGCGAATCAGAATTTGCGCAATCTTAGGATAAGTTTTTTAATGAGGCAGAGAAATTATGGCGGATTTACAGGCATTAAACGAAGCAGTTTTCAAAGGTGACCAGCAAAGCTGTGTTGAGCTGACCAAAGCGGCTGTTGAAGAAGGCGTAGCGGCCGATAAAATCCTTAACGAGGGCCTGATTTCGGCGATGGACAGAATCGGAGAGGGCTTCAGCAAAAACGAGATATATATACCGGAGATGCTGATAGCAGCGCGAGCGATGAAATCCGCGATGGAGATATTGGAGCCGGAACTCGTCAAGGCCGGTGTCGAACCTATAGGGAAACTGATAATAGGAACAGCAGCAGGTGACCTCCATGATATCGGCAAGAACCTTGTAGCAATGATGCTTAAAGGCGCCGGCTTCGACGTAATCGACCTCGGCATTGATGTCTCTGCCGAGAAATTTATAGAGCAGGCCAAAAGCACAGGAGCTCAGCTTATAGGGATGAGCTCGCTTTTAACGACAACAATGCTCTCGATGGAAGAGACGATAAAGGCTCTCAAAGAAGCTGGGATACATGCGAAGGTTATAATAGGCGGAGCGCCGGTGACACAGGCATACGCAGACAAGATTGGTGCTGACGGATACGCCGCCGACGCCGCTGAAGCAGTGACAGTGGCAAAGGGTCTGGTAGCGTAAAGCGCTGACGAGTGCATTGATATATCGGTACATAAAAAAACACATCGGTCAAACCAGAGATTAAACACTTCAAAAAACCTGTGACGTAACACAAATAAAGTTTCTTTTCCTCCGTCAAAAAAAATGTTTTTGGGAATACTCTTTTCGCCGGCTTGTGCTAAAATGGACACTTAGTGAAAATGGGAATGACCGGATTCGGATATGCGTAAGATACAAAGCGAAAATCTGGCGCAACTTCTTAACCAGCTAAGGTTTACGCCGCTAAAAAAACGGCGCAAACAGCTTGCCGCGACGGAAAAGCTGCTGGAAACCGTCAAGCCGGACAAGGAATACCCGTTCGCATTCGTATGCTATAAAATCACAGGATATCAGTTAAGACAGACAAAATTATCGGAAGTTATCAAAGGCGAGCAGCTTGCAGAAGACCTTAGAATCTTTATCTCCAAGCTTAGCGGCCGGATAGCAGAGCCGGTCGGGATTTCGAAAGAAAAGGTCTATACCGTCGAGCAACTGGCTGAAGAGCTTTCCGTCAGCACGAAGACAATCAGGCGATGGCAAAAAAAAGGCCTGGCCGGCCGAAAATATATCTTCGACGACAGGAAAAAACGCTTCGGCTTTAAGAAGTCGGCGGTAGAAAAATTTTTGAAGTCCAACGCCGAGCTTTCCTCAAAGGCAGGCCAATTCGAGCGAATGACAAAAAAGGACAGACAAAAGATAATCAAGGCTGCGAATAATTTGGCAGGTAAAACAAACTTAAGCCGATACCAGATTATCGAGAAGATATCAGAAAAGGTCGGCAGATGTCACGAGACGGTCAGATACACACTTCTAAAATATGACAAGTCGCATCCCGACAAACAGATATTCAAGAAGGGCTGGGGCGTTGTAAATTCCGAGCAGGCTGCGGAGCTTTACCGGCTGTACAAGCAGGGAACGAATGTAAGCGAATTACAGAAGCGGTTCGAGAGAAGTAAAAGCTCAATATACCGCCTAATCAACAGGCGGAGATTGAGAGCACTATTGAGTCATAAAATCGAGTATATTATCAGCGACGAATTTTTAGAAGATAATGCTAAGGGCAGGATTCTCGGCGAGCCTTTGAGCATAACGAGCGAAACTGCGCTGAAACCATCGGGCGGCAATCTTACAAAATATCTCAGAGAGCTGCAAAGTACGCCCCTTTTCGGCCGCGAACAAGAGGTTGAATTGTTCCGCAGATACAATTATCTGAAATACTTAGTGTGTATAAACCGGACAAGTATGAAGATAGAAGACACTTCGAGTAAAAGTCTCGATACAATGGAAAAATACTTAGAAGAAGCGGAGTCAATAAAAAATACGCTTATTCAGGCGAATCTGCGGCTGGTAGTGAATATCGCAAGAAAACATACAAGAGATGAGACCGTCCTGATGGATTTGATAAGCGACGGGAATGTCTCTTTGATGAAGGCGGTCGAGAAATTCGATTAT
>CAYNDE010000179.1:0-3943 GCA_964395535.1 uncultured Pirellulales bacterium | reverse complement strand
TTTTGCAGCCCGCTTTTTTCCTTAGCAAGGGTGCTGATAATTTCTTCTTTTGTTATCACAAGATTTTTTCCTTCTAAATACCTTAAGCTGTAAATTATGTGGCATTATAGAGCTTTAACTGTCGGCAGTCAATCATTTAAGTATGTTTCTGCAGAGAATTGCGATGATGAATTTATCAGCTTTTTGTGAAGATTGTGTCTTTTTGGGGGCATCTGTTTTCCAGGCCGGGAAGAAGATAATTTCTTACGACCGTTTCCCAGCTCATATTTCTGGCCAGCGAAAAGCCGGTCTCTATCCGCTCTTCAAGCTCGTCTGTATCCTCAGTCAAACGCAAAAGTATCAGATTCGCAACCTGCTCGCTTACCCTTTGTTCGACCTGGCCCCTAACCTTGCCGTTGATTTTCAGCAACTTTTCGAGATTGTTAAAATTATGGCCGTTAAGGTTCGTATAGTCGGCGATAATGATATTTTCGATATGTTCCGGCACAGCGATATCTTTTACAAAACCGGCACAGCCGCAAACGCTGCTTATAACACAGATTCCGCCGAAAGTGAGCGATTCGAGCTGCGAGATGCCGAAAGGCTCATAAATACTCATCCCGAACTCGACGTCCGAGCCTCTGCAGATATCGATAAAGTGCATATCTTCCGGCATATTTCGGCCGCAGCTGGTGCGGTTAAAGCCGAACTGGTTTATGAATACGATTTTTATATTATGGCTTTTGGCGTTGAATGCCTGAATTTTCGTATAAAGCTCAGCCTCACCGCCCGACAGGTCCGGCCAGCGCTCACGGTGGGCTACGGGCCAGTTATATTGCGATTCCATTCTCAGGATATCTTCGCTTGGCCTGTGTGCGACCTGTGTCGAGAGGAGCAGCATTACCGCGGTTTTATTTTGCATACGAAGCGCTCTTTCGATATGCTCGAGGACCTGCAAATCACGCCACAGCCCCTTGCTCGGTACCAGTCTTGTAACGTGCGTGAAGATAAAATCGGCTTCGTAGCCGAGCAGGTTCCGGCAGTATTGCTGGAGTTTGCGCTTCGAATTAAGCTTCTGGCTGAGATTTGTCTGGTATGCCGGCACACCGTTATAAACGAGGTTGATTTCAGCCGATTCGAAATTTGCTTCCAGGAATCGAAGCTCATCGGCGACACGGTCACCGACTGCGAAAATCCTGTCACAGAACCTTGCAGCCTCGACAAGAGGGTGTTTGAAGTAGCTGCTCTGGTCTCCGAAAACGTCTTTGAGGTGCAGATTATTTTTTCGGCAGTAGCTGATAAGATTATAAAGCATCGTATCGTGTCCGGGATGTTTTTCGATGAGGTTTCGGATTGTGGCTGTCTCGTGGGCGTAGAAGATTGTCTTGAAATGGTATTGCTCTTCCAATATACCAGCGAGTGCGGTCGGCATACCCATAAATTCGTGTGCGATGATTGTCGTATCGTTGCCGGCTGCCCCGATGGCTTTCAGTGCATCGATGGCCACAGGTGCGATTCTTATATACTGCTCATATTCCCAGAGATGCTCGTGCAGGTCGCTGCGGACGCCGAAATGCTCATAGAGCTGACTTTTAAAAAAGTTAATCGGGCCGGTTTTCATATTCCGGATATCGAAAAGCAAAAGCTCAGGCGAGCTTTCGACTGCGGTCTGCGGGTCGTGATAGGTGCGTTTGCCGTAGATGATAGGTACGTTATAGATGTTTTCGATGTGGCGAAGTTCGAAGGAATATTGCGATTTGTCGATGTTCTCGGCGGAGCAGTACAGGATTTCGACGTCGTCACCGAGTCTTTTTTGCAGAGGCCCATCGAAGTGAAACATCGGCCCCAAAACGATAGAGCGGCTGACGGCATCGAGATACGGCCGGCATGTAAAAAAGCCCTCCAGAACTGCACCGATACCGCCGACTTTGCCGATTGTCTCGTGTGTGGCGTGAATTACTGTTTTAGTCTCTGCCATAACGAATTTCTCTCCAGATTACGGCTGCTTTGTTGTTTTCTCTATTTAAATTTTAACAAATACACGGCTTTCTCCCAAAAGACGTCCCCGCACGGTGACATCTTGTTTGGATTGTCCGAGAATATGGATATGCTGAGCTGCTGCTGCGGGATATTTGAGGACTATCGCCGGATTGGCTGGAAAATTTTTCTTATTCGCTTTCGCTTATTTTGTTTCTCAGGTCTTTTATCATACCGGATAGTACGACCGGCTTTATGTTGGCCAGCTCAGGTTCCGGTATCTCGCTGAGTGCAATTTTATCGAGGATTTTTAAGGCCTTCTCTTTATATGGACTTATTGATTCCTGCAGTTTTTCAGCTTCCTTCAGGTTGCCGTCGGCAATATGTTTCAGGTATGTGATGATTCTGACCTCCAGTTTCTTCTCGTCTATGGGGAACGGGGCCGAAGGTGCAGCCGGGCCGGCGGTTTTGCTGTCCTCTCTCTCACTTAAGATATGCCATGTGAGATTATGTGTTTCTGCCATAAGCGCTTTTTGCCTGTCCTCTGCTTCTTCGTCGATTGGTGCAAGTTTCAAATCGTCAATATTGGCGTTTAAATCGGGAACGTAAATCTTGTTATGGCAGGAAGGGCACTTGCCCCATTTACCTACCGAGTCGTCCTTTGCGGATATCTTGTGGCCGCAGTGCTCGCAGTGAAATGTTATGCTCATTTTGCTGCCCCTCTTAAAAACCAGCTCTGTTTTTAAGCTTCCTTATCCTGTATTAATGATACGATATTTAAGCTTGTTTTTCAAGCCTTTTTATATTCAGCCGTTACTTCTGTCGTTATCCCGCCGCGTGGTGTAAAACTTGAGGTTATCTTCATCCATCGCGGCTTGCATACTCCCGCCAAATCGTCGAGAATCTCGTTTGTCAGGGCCTCGTAGAAAATGCCCTTATTTCGATAGCTCTGCATATAGAATTTCAGACTTTTAAGCTCGATGCACAATTTGTCCGGGCAGTATTCGATGGTTATCAGGCCGAAATCCGGCTGACCGGTTTTCGGACAAAGGCTCGTAAATTCAGGGCATTCGATTTTAATAGCGTAATCGCGCTTCGGCCTGGGATTTTCGAATAATTCGAGCTCCGGTTTTTCATTCATTTTATTGAACCTCGCTAATAAAGTATTAATCTAATATAATAAAGATTCTTTCATTTGACAAGGACAGAGAAAGTGGCGAATAAAAAAGCTATAGTGTTATTAAGCGGCGGCCTTGATTCTGCGACTACGCTGGCTGTCGCAAAAAATCAGGGCTTTGATTGTTATGCTCTGACTTTCAGGTACGGCCAGAGGCATTCGATAGAAATCAAATCGGCCAAACGCATCGCAGATGCCATCGGTGTTATTGAGCATCGTATCCTCGATATTGACCTGGCGGCTTTCGCAGGCTCGGCTTTGACCGACAGAAGCCTCGATGTCCCCAAAGGCAGAAACATTATCAGCCGGGGGACAGACATTCCGGTAACTTATGTGCCGGCTCGCAATACGATTTTTTTAAGCTTCGCCCTTGCCTGGGCGGAAACGCTCGGCATCTTTGATATATTTATCGGCGTTAATGCAATCGACTACAGCGGCTACCCCGACTGCAGAGCCGAATTTATAAAAGCCTTTCAAAAGTTGGCGAATCTCGCAACCGCAGCGGGCGTTGAAGGTAAAGGTAAATATAAAATTCATACTCCCATTATAAAAATGACCAAAGCTGAGATTATAAAAACAGGTGCGAAATTGAATCTGGATTATTCGCTCACTCATAGCTGTTACGACCCCGACGAGAAGGGCAGGGCGTGCGGCAGATGCGATTCCTGCAGGCTCCGCTTAAAAGGTTTTGCCGAAGCCGGCCTGAAAGACCCAATTGAATATCGAATCCGTCTTCGCTAAAGCTACGCCGGACAAGTATCGAATAATGAAGGTAAATGAGATATTTTATTCACTGCAGGGTGAAGGATT
>CAYNDE010000178.1:0-3950 GCA_964395535.1 uncultured Pirellulales bacterium | reverse complement strand
CCGATTTTTCTATAATCAATAACAGCCGCTATCCTTCGCAAAACACCTTTTCTTAACAGGCCCTTAATCGTATCGAGCACTTTTTCAATCGTAAGCTCGCCCGTACATAGGTAATCAAATGGCTGCGAAGTTAATTTAAAATTTTGCTGCAGGGCCAAAAGAACTCTCGTCTCAACGTCACTTAATCTTACTCTTTTTTCTGCTATTTTTTGCAAAGGGCTTCTCAGTAGTTTCCTGCCATTACTTTCGGCATCGAACCGCACATCCAGCTTGAACTGCGTAATTGCCGGCAGAGAATGAAAATCGGTTTTGAATCTCTTTGACAGCTTATCGAGGATTTGCTTAATCTGGCTTTGAGAGTCTGCCCGAAGTGTAAACCAGAGATTATAGTAATGCTCGCGGAGGTAATTATGCGAAACACCGTCGAGTGCATTCACAGCCTTTACAACAGCGGGTATCTTGCGTTTTTCTATATGTGCTGCTGCAAGCGTGCTTTGCTGGCCGAGCGCCCTGTAATTTATTACAGGGCCCATCCTGCGGATGACTGCCTTTTTCGTTAGCTGTTTTATTTGCAGCAGGATTTGTTTTTCGCTTTTGTTCAGCTTATCAGCTATTTTTTGAAATGGTCTTTTGGTTATGGGTATGCAGTTTTGCAGCTCGTTGCAGAGCCGTTTTTGAAAATCCGTAATTTGCAGCCTCAACGCTTTGCTCCCGACTTATGTTCGCAGAGAGGGTCTGCAGCTAAATAGTCGCCCGTAGTGGCGTATGCCCGCGCCCTGCAGCCGCCGCAGATATCACGCCATTCGCAGGATTTGCATTTGCCGGTATAGCTTGCCCTGTCGCGGATTCGCTTGAGCAATTCCGAATCCCGCCAGGTTCTCTTTAAGCTGAATCCTTTTTGCAGCATATTGCCTACCGGTATCTGCAAAAAGCCGCAAGCCTGCAAATCGCCCGTGCTGCTCACAAACGCAAACTCACTTCCGCCGATACAGCCGTTGACCGCCCCGACCCTCTTTTCAGCATTCGACTGATGAAAGACCCTGGCAAAGGCCGGCGCGCAGGTGACTCGGATGTCGATGGGTGAGGAGAGTTTCATTTCGAGAAGCCGATTTAGCAAGGTCTCGTATTCGATGGGATCGAGCATATAGTCAGGTATTTCTCTTCCCCGGCCGACAGGCACAAGAATGAAAGGATTAAAACAACAGGCCCCGATACGCTCGGCGAGCTGGGCGATTGCGTTTACCTCGTCAATGTTGATTTTAGTTATGGTTGTATTAATCTGGAAGGGCAAATCCTCATCTGCAACCAGTTTCGCAGCCTTGATAACCGAATCGAAAGAGCCTTCGGACTGGCGGATTTCATCGTGCGTCTGTGCGGAAGCGCCGTCAAGCGATAACGACATAGCGACGAGGCCGGCTTTCTTTAACTTTTTAATTGAGGCTTCATCAATAAGATAGCCGCAGGTGGCCAGCACCGGCTGAAGACCAAGCTTGCGTGCGAAACTAATGAGCCCGTAAATGTCACCTCGTTCCATAGGCTCGCCGCCCGTAAATATGATTATGCATTTGGTAAACGCGGAGATGGATTTGAGGATTTTTTTCCACTGTGCGGTCGTGAGCTCGGAGTCGGATGGTGCGGAAGAGGCGTCGGCGCGGCAGTGCGGGCAATGAAAACGACAATGACGAGTTACCTCAAGAGCTATCAACCTGGGCTTTTTGATTTTATCGGCCATAGGCGAACACTATATACTATTATCGAGTAGAATTCAATATGCTGCGTAGAAAAGCTGATTTTTTGCCATTGATGGTCAGAGGAGAGATAAATTCAAATTTCAAAATTCAAATTTCAAAATGCAAATTTCAAAGCTACAGTTCAAAATTAAAAATTAACTGTAGAGAGAAAATTTAGCCACTGATTTCACAGATTTCACTGAAAATATTAAACACATAAAATGTAAAAAAATAACCGCCGAGGGAACAAAGAACGCGGAGAAAATTAAAAAAAAGAAAATCAACCATGAATACCCGCCTTCGCGGGCACAAGTTAACACGAAAAGACACGAAAATCATATCAAATATAAAAAGGAAAAGTAAAATATACAAAGCAATAATAAAAAAATATTAGCCACTGATTTCACAGATTTACACGGATTTATCTTTGCCACAGAGAACACAGATGACACAGAGAGAAAAAATAAAATGTTAAAAGTATAAAGTGAAAATTATAGCGTAAAAAACAAAACTAAATCAACCACGGATTACACAGATTAACACAGATTTATATAGACACTAAGACTCAAAGACACGAAAATTTTAGACAGGATAACAGGATTGACAAAAGAATTTAATAAACCAGCTATGAAGAGATATCAAGATGAAAAAATTGGATAGGATTTCCCATATAAAATTGTGCAAAGGACTCAGAGAGAAAATTAAACCACAAAGGCGCTAAGGCACAAAGAAATAATTAATTAGCCACAGAGAGCATCCGCCTTCGCTTCCTTCTTCGCCAAGGCTACGAACGACAAGAAAGCTACGTCGGACAAGCAGAGTTCACAGAGAAATTATAATTAAAATATAGGAAATTATCTCTTGCCTTTGGCGAGAATCGGGAGGATAATACGATTGGTTAAATAAAGACTCGGCAAAAATTCATAAGAGATGTTTGTATTATTTGTCTTGTCTTAGTAATATTTTTTAAGGAGGTAGAGTGATAAGAAGTTAATTATGCAAAAGTAGGCTTTAGCTATGACAAAGTAAGTGTGATATGTCGTATATGAAGTTTCATCTATCGTAGATAAAGCGTTATCCGTAATAAATAAAGCTTTACCTGTCGCAAAGTAAAATAGCCACAATTAGTTGAACAGCCGGAAAAAAACAGAACTCGAATATCGCGTTATCGCAGTAAATAAAGCGGGTGAAGGGCAAGCCAGTAATACTGTAATGGTAGTTTTGTAAAAGTTTTATCCTAAAAAGGAGAAGTATATTTATGCCCAAAAAGATACATACTTTTAAAACAGTAGAAAAAGCTAAAGAAGTTTTATCTAATTTTAATAAGCACTTTGAATATCCGCAACACACAGACCAAGAAAATAGTATTATAGTAAAAAAGTCTGTTAGTGGTAATCTTTTTCGTGCTTTTGGTGGCACTTACCGGTTTTATGGCATTAGGCCCTCAGTAATTTATAGAAATTGGGCCAATAAAAATTTTGATACTATAATATCTACATTTTCAACGATAAAAAAGGCATCTGAATACGATGATTATATAGACAAACTAAATAACTCATTATTAAATCAGTGGTGTAAGCAAACAGGAACTAAACTTGGATATGGACCTTCAATAAAAATGGTCAATCTCCTAATCAAAACGATTATTGAAGAAAAGAAATATCATCGGCAAAAACTTATACCCTTTTTACATATTCCATTCGACCAATATACATTGCGTCCATTAAGGAATATTATTAACGACCTTACCAACATCAACTACAAAATTAATATACCGCAAACTGCGACAATGAAATTTGTAAACACAAAAGAACTTTATGTAATACTATTAAAAACGATAAGAAATTTATCAAGATCTTCGGGCATTGATCCAATAATTTATGAATATTGGAGTTGGAACGATAAACATTAATATTTTGCCGGATGTTTTTTTTAACAGCTTGAATGAGGCTTACATTAAGGCATTGTAGGCTTACATCGTCGAATTGCAGCTTTACATCGTGGCGTTGTGAGTTTACAATGTAGCAACTATAACACTTACAGAAGCAACTTTGGTTGAGAAACCGGAAAGAAAAGAACTTGAATACCGCATCATCGCCGTAAACAAGGCAGGCGAAAGCGAACCCTCAAATACCAAAATGGTCGAGCGTTGGCCGAGGTTATCAGTTGAATTACGGCAGGCAATCGTTAAGATGGTGAGGTGAAAACTTTTCTGAAAGG
>CAYNDE010000177.1:0-3953 GCA_964395535.1 uncultured Pirellulales bacterium | reverse complement strand
CTTAATAACGAATTTTACACAGCCCGTGCTTCACTGAAACCTGCGCCGGTTGATGTCAGCAGAGAAGTGAAGCAGAGCTTTAATGAGCTTGTGCAGAACCGCAAAATCAGTGACGAGGTGCTGGAAGATGACCTGGCTCGTCGGCGGATTTTAGAGGAGCTGACCAAAAGCAAAGAGCTTGCGAGCCGTTCCGTCGGGCCGGGTCGGCAGTTAATTTGGGAATTCAATAATGTCAACGTTAAATCCAAAGACCCCGAGGGAAAGATTTTTGTCCGATATAAGTATGAGGTCTCAGTTGCGCCGCCGAACAGGCGTATAGCGGGCAGATGGACCGTTGGTGACTACAGGCAGGAAAAGTATGGTCTGCCGGTTGAAACGCCGCTGTGGCGCGAATCGCGCTGGGATGTAATTCGAGCGTTTCACGAGCTTGAAGTGCCGGTTGAAGTCGTTGCTGATGATGGATATCTGGCGGTTGGTTTTGTTAATTTGCCTCAGTATAATGATACGACTGTAATTTTTCCTGAGAAAGATGGTATCGAGGTCCTTTATAAGTCGGACAGTTTTACAGCGAACTATATAAGAGCAACTGTTTTGGTTTTGCTGCGTTTGATATTCCTGGCGTCTCTTGGTATCTTTGCCGCCACTTTTTTGTCATTTCCGACGGCAGTTTTATTTTGCCTTGTCATTTTTGCTACTGGTACTATAAGTGGCTTTATTTTTGAATCCTTCGGCTCTCTCGGCGGAGGCACACAGCTTATATATACTTTCACAGTCAAGCCGCTTGTCAGGATGCTTCCGCAATTTGATAAGGTAAATCCTGCGAGGTTCCTTGTGCCGGCCAGGCTGCTGAGCTGGACTTTGCTGGCAAAAGTAGCGGTTATTATGGTTTCGATTAAGGCGGTAATATTGTTTTTGCTGGGGATATTGGTCTTTAACCACAAAGAGATAGCGAAAGTCATAGTTTAGTCAGGACGTGAACTTGTTTTATGCGTTTCCGTGACACAATAATCTGCGTGACGGCGGTTTTACTGTCGGCTGGATTGTTTATAATCGCCGGCTCTCAGCTCCAGAGCCTGAATGTTAAGCGCCGAGAGCTTGGGCTTGTAATCGACAGGCCCGAAGACATACCTCCTTCTCTGGCATTTGCAACGATCGCAACGGGGGCCTTCAGAGGTCTGGTAGTCGATTGTCTTTGGCTCAGGGCTGAGAGATTAAAAGAGGAAGGGCAATTTTTCGATGCGAAGCAGCTTGCCGATTGGATAACCATTTTGCAGCCGCGTTTTACACAGGTCTGGGATTTTCAGGCCTGGAATATGGCATATAATATTTCAGTCTCGATACCGGCAAGCGAGCCTCAGGAGCGCTGGAGATGGGTCAAAAACGGATATGAACTGCTGCGTGATAAAGGTATAGTTGTCAATCCCAAGAGTATTTCGTTGTACAGGCGGCTTGCTTTAATATTTCAGCACAAAATCGGTGGTGTAACGGATGACGACCACAAGTACTATAAGCTGCAGCTTGCGTTGGAAATGGAACCGCTGCTGAAATCCGAAGATAACAGTCTCGGAGCCGCTGATAACAGATACTTCGAAAAGCTTGCGAAGGCGCCAAAAGAATTCAAAAAGGTAAGCGAAGACCCGAATTTTCAGCCGTTGATTGATGAGCTGCGAAAAGCCGATGAAATATTTGCCGACAGCGATAAGTTTGTCGGCAATTACCTTTCCTTGAGACAAAATCCGAGCGGATTCAAACCGCAGGCTTTTGAAGTGATTGACCGGTTCAGGGGCACAAATGCCTTGAAAAAGTTTGATATCTTCGCCAAAGCATATCAATTGCGCTATGTTTGGAAGCTTGAGCCTGAATTGATGGTCGAATTGAACAACAATTTCGGCCCAACCGATTGGGACGACCCGAACAATCATTTGCCGTTGGAATGGCGCCATCCTGATGCGCATGCGATGTACTGGGCGTATAAGGCCTTGATGATTGGCAGCAAAGGAGAATTTTCTGTTCCCGAGGCAAATGCGGACCGGATGATAAATCATAGCCTGCAAAGTCTTTTTCGAACGGGTAAGATATATATTTATAGCCAGATAATGAGGCCGCAATCAGATTCTATCTCTGATGCCAATTCTCAGGTACCTGTTATAGTACAGCAGATATATCTCAGGCCTGATTTGAGGATGTTTAAATCCTATAATAAGGCTGCGATGGCGAGGATTGAAAAGTATGAGCAGCATAGGGAAGGTACGACCGAGTCAATGCGGATTGGACACAGAAATATGCTTCAAAACGCCATTCTGTCATTTTATCAGGCTGGTCTCATCGAGCAGGCACAGGAAATTTATAATCAGCTGAAAGAATTGTATCCTCTTGAGAAATTTAATGTTGCCCTTGCGGTGTTCGTAAGACAGCGTTTCCGCGAAGAGCTGACGGAGCTGCGGAACATAACTAATATTACTGAAATAATCCAGATGATTATGCGGGAGGCTTACTTCAGATATGCTATGCGTGACGATGACCAGGCAGCTATCAGCGAAAACATCGCGAAAGAGGCCTATGACCTGTACCAGTCGGATTATGCTAATGAAGAAGCAGAAGAGAAACAGAGGATGTCTTTGCCTGATTATGAGAGGCTGCAGTATCTGGCACTTATTGATTTTTTGATGGATGAGCAGTATCCGGCTGTAATGAGGAATAATTTGTTTAACCGCATTGAAATAGAAAAACCAGAGCTTTTCGAAAAGATTATAAAAGAACGTGACAGGATGCTTCAGGAACAGCAACAATCAGAGCAATAATATAAGCCGATTTTAATTTTTTATTATGCAAACCGATTTTTATGAGCAGTTGACAGATTCACAAAGACAAGCGGTTTTTCATACCGAAGGCCCGCTGCTTGTGCTTGCAGGGCCGGGCAGCGGAAAGACAAGGGTCATCACATACCGCGTGGCAGCACTTATTGATTCCGGTGTGCAGGCCTACAATATCTGTGCGGTAACCTTTACGAACAAGGCCGCAGAACAGATGAGAAAACGCTGTGCAGAGCTTCTGGGATTCTTAAATAAAGCTCATATCAGCACATTTCATTCGCTGTGTGTTCGAATATTGCGGCAATATTCATCACAGGCTAATATAAATCGCAATTTTAGTATCTACGATGCGGCAGACCAGGCCAAGTGTATGAGACAGGCTGTAAAGGAATGTAATCTTAATACCGCTGACTTTTCGCCTGCCCGAATGCTTGATGCTGTCTCGGCGTTAAAGAACAGACTCGTCGATGTTGACACACTTAAAAGTGAGGCGAACGATTTTTTTTCAGCTACTCTGGCAAAGATTTATACGCGATATCAAAAAATGCTTTCAGAAGCAAATGCGCTGGATTTTGACGACTTGCTGCTTAAGACGGCATATTTGCTCAAGGATTGTGCTGATGTTCGAGAGGAGCTTTCCAATCGTTTCAGGTTTGTGCTTATAGATGAATATCAGGATACCAATCACGCCCAGTACCGGATAGCCAAGCTTTTGGTTTCACAGCATAATAATATCTGTGCAACCGGTGACCCGGACCAGTCTATATACCGCTGGCGAGGTGCGGATATCCGAAATATTCTTGCTTTCGAGAAGGACTGGCCGCAGGCGACAGTTGTAAAGCTCGAGGAAAATTTCCGCTCGACTCCGAACATACTCAAGGCCGCGGATTCACTAATCTCTTTCAATCAGTCCCGAAAAGAAAAAGTGCTTATACCTACAAGACCAGAGGGAGGCGATATTGTTATCAATTGCTGTGAAGACCAGACAAATGAGGCCCAAACCGTTGCTTCTCTTATAAGTGAACTGGCGGACGAAGGTGTTTCTTTACGCGATATTGCCGTTTTCTATCGCATAAATGCGATGAGCAGGGCACTTGAGGAAGCACTTATAAAAAATAAGATTCCATATCAAATTGTTCG
>CAYNDE010000176.1:0-3975 GCA_964395535.1 uncultured Pirellulales bacterium | reverse complement strand
ATTGTAAAACCGTCAAGAAAAGCATCGTCAATACCTTCTGCTGTTACTATTTTGTCGACTTTTTTATCGGTTTCGATTTCGCCGTCAAGGATGGTTTGGTTATTAGTATCGGCGAGGTCGCGCTGGTTTGGGCTTGTCTCATTCCCTGCGAAATGGCCGATAAGCGCAAGGTTATTTACAAGCTCAAATGATTTTTCTTTATAATACCAGTGACAATCAGCTTTGTTTACAGGCTTATATGTGCCAGAAGCCACCCATATTCCATTAAAGAAGTTCGGACAGTTAGATACTATGTTGAGTGCGTCCTGAATACTTTCATAAGCATCTTCCCAGTTCGTTCCCCGATATGAACTGTTCGGGTCGTTTACATCATCATTAACAAAAATTATATCCAGACCCCAATGGCAAACCGTCACTTCTTCCGATTGTTGGTTGTAGCAGCTATCACCTTTGAATATCACTTTGTTTTCAACCTTACTGCAGGGACATAGTACTTTATTGAGCTTTGTTGAAACAGTAACATAGCCAGACTCATATTCGTCTATATCATCAAGAGACCACGTAACAGTATGCTCAGTTGAATTATAATCGCCGTCCGGTTCTGACGAATAATAATTAACGTCTTCCGGAAGATAATCTATTATAAAACTGTTCGTATCAGCAAAACCATTTGCATCCCAGTAGATGTCATACACAAGATAATTTTGCTCGTTCACGTCAAATGGTGCGACACATCCGTTATTGACGACGGCAACTACGCTGAGAGATTGTCTGCCCTTAGCTGCCTCGATAAGCGCTTTGTGAGAAGGTTAAGCCTTCCGCCTGTAACGCAAAGCTGACAATACTCGGGGTCGTTTTCCAAAGAATCGAGCTTATCGACCGTATCAAGAATAATCTGTTTTACCTGTAAATGGCTAAGCTGCGGATTCATCGACCAGGCGAGCGCACAGGCCCCCGCAACAAAAGGCGTGGCCATTGATGTCCCGCCTATTACCTCATAATATGTTGAGAGACCATTTTCGCTCATTACCTGAGTCTGATAAGTTGGAAAGGTGCTCAGAATATCTTCACCGGGTGCACCAAGGTCAACACTGTTTTCTCCCCAGCTTGACACTATGCATCTCTGGTCATTATGGTCCGTAGCAAGAACGGAAATTATATTTTCACATTCATACAACGCCGGATAAGACGGCCAAGAAAGATAGTAATTTCCAGCAGCAGCAACAAAAAGAACACCGGCTGCATTGGCTGCCTCTATGTAATCTTCTAATGCTTGACCTGGATTATTATAAGTACCCCGGAATTGCTCAACACCTTTGCCCCATTTTCAACAGCATACTCAATAGCATTAATCACAGCATCAACGTCGAGGCTGATCGGACCGCCACATTTTAATACCATAATTTTCACATTCCAGCAGACGCCTGTAATACCAACATTATTATTACCGACCGAACCTATTATCCCTGCACAGTGGGTTCCGTGATAACGGTCATCGATAGGGTCTGCATCGTTATTAAAGAAATCGTAACCATAAATATCATCAACATACCCATTGCCGTCATCATCAATATTAGTGGACCCTGAATATTCGGCCTGATTTATCCACATATTTGCAGCTAAGTCCGGATGTGTATAATCAACACCTGAATCAATAACAGCCACGATTATATCTGTTGCTGTATGAATATCCCAGGCTTCCGGGGCATCTATATCGGCATCGGGAGTTCCTGAAGAAAATTCCCCTTGTCCTAAAGGTTCTGTAGGATGTGACTGGCCTGTATTGTTCAATCCCCACTGCCAGGGAAAGCAGGGGTCATCAGGTACGTTAGAGAACCATTGAATCTTGTAAACAGGTTCTGCATATAGAATTCTATCATCTGTGTTGAATGTTCCAAGAATATCTTTGACATTTAAGTCCTCTGGTAGTTTAACAAGAGTCAAACCTGGAACAAGTCTGTAATTACGCTCTATATAACCACCACCGAGGGAGCTTACAATCTGATTTTTTTCTATTAAACTTTGATGTTCACCATCCGGTTTTGGAGCAAAACGTACAAGCATTTCACCCTCTACATAACCGAGGCTGGGTCCTTCGTGCGGCGCACCATATAAAGAGTAACTAAACTGGATAAAAATTGCTGTAAATACGAACAGTTTTCCTATGAGAACTTTCCGGGACATTTTTGTTTCCTCCAAAAATAAATTGAAAAACTCTTTTAGTTTTTTGGGGTTTTTATTTTTATTCCGAGAATGCCAAAACCTAAAAATACAATTGTTGAAGGTTCAGGAATTATAGTTCCTTCGACAACCAATTTCGCACTGTTTAGCACAACAGAACCATGTTCGATATAAATAATATCCGAACCAAACCAAAAGATCTTTTCGGTATAATCAATCGTAATTACACTTTGCCCATCATAAAGATATGAAAATGGATCAGAGCCATTTAGGAATTCAGACAAGCAGCTAAAAGACTCAGGAGCAGGATAGGTTTCTTCACCACCCCATAAAGCATCTGTTAAGTGGCCATCAAATGGGATACCTAAAGAAGAAAATACACCAACATCAATAGGGAATGGATCATCAGGATTGTCAACCTCGACAGCTAATCCTGCAGTAATTTCTCCCGACCAGTCAATATAGACACTGGTTATTTCAGAAAATTGAACGCCCAAATCAAATTCACTTGACCAGGAATGTGAATTGGAATCGAAGTTCGTAGGGCAGCCAAGGCTGAACAAATCAAGCTCAACAATATCAGCCCCCGCCACTCCACCACCGGCCAACAAAAATAGAAATGTTATAAATACTTTAGTTTTCATTTTTTTCTCCTTTCTCTTAAACAAAAGATTTTATGATTTATTATAACTTGCATAGTAGTTCACACAGCCTTTCTCAAAAGCAGGATACCTGCACCCAATAAACTTATGGTTATTGGCTCAGGAACAATATTTATTGGTACGGAAACTTCAGAAAAATCATATCCATATAGTCTACCTATAACATTATAAGTTCCTATATCCACTAAATTATCCTCGTTATCTCGCATATTCCATACCAAGGGCGGACTAAGGGGAAATTCTTTATATTCACCGGGCAATAACGTTATCGAAGTCTCAATAAAATATACAAATTTTGGTGCGTTCCAAATTTGCTCTCCACCCTGTTCAACCTCAAATTGATAAACGGGGTCAACTGGAAAGTCGAATGTTACGCTTACATCTCTCAAATTTGTGACTTTATAAAGCATTTCAACGTTTTCTCCCAAGTTATAAACTGACTTATCCGTTTGTATATAATATTCAATGTCGTCTACGACCACAGAATTAGGATTGACAATTCCTGCCTGTGCTATATTTGCTCCGTACAGTATTGAAATTACCAGAATTGTTATAATTACTTTGGTTTTCATTTTTTTCTCCTTTCAAATCCACCTTCGCTAAAGCTATGGTGGACAAGTCTTGTGTGATTAGAAAATATTAAAATATGACATCTTCCAGCTTTATAGGTGGGGATTATTACGCTCGTGTATTCTCCGCCCCTCATCCCTTTATAACCTTCAATCCTCATAAAATAATCTCTCGAAGTCTTAAAATATATTATACCAAAAACAAGTCCATAATTTCAAGCCAAAAGTTGCTAATTTACTATCTTTTATTACCTTATTTTACCCTTAAAGTGACAACTTTTCGGCAAATCCCGTCACGCGTGTTGCTTTTTATCAACACTTTTTATGGCCGATATATAAACTAAAAATAAGCTTTTTTGGCAGATGGGTTTGTGATATGAAAAATAGTTAAATTATGATGACTTTATTTAATTATAATAAATACTATAAAACCCGTCTGTCTATATTATAATATTAAAACAACAAATATGCTTTGTCAACAAAAAAATGACAAAATATTGCAATTATTACGATAATTTATAAAACCATTAATATCCTGATTTTTCATCGCGTGATGCGTATTG
>CAYNDE010000175.1:0-3977 GCA_964395535.1 uncultured Pirellulales bacterium | reverse complement strand
CCTCCAGCCTGACGAACACGCCGTAATTCATAATATTCACAACTTTACCTTTGACACGTTCGCTGATTGGATACCTTTGTTCGACGTCTTCCCACGGGCTCGGCGTCTTTTGTTTTAGTCCCAGCGAAATTTTCTCTTTCTCCTTATTGAATCCGATAACAACGCATTCTATCTCGTCGTCGAGCTTTAGTATTTCCGAAGGATGTGATATCCTGCCCCAGCTCAAATCTGATATATGCAGAAGTCCGTCGAGCCCGCCCAGGTCCACGAATACGCCGAAGTCCGCGATATTTTTCACGATACCCTTGCGGAGCTGGCCCACCTCGATTTCATCGAGAATCTGTTCCTTGCTGTCACGCCTCTGCTCCTCGATGAGCCTCCGCCGTGACACTACGATATTTCTGCCTTCGATATCAATCTTGAGAATCTTGCATTTAATCTCTTTGCCGATGAACCTGCTGATGTCACCGGGTTTTCGTATATCGACCTGTGATGCGGGCAAAAATACCGGAACACCTATATCGACGAGCAGGCCGCCTTTAATCCGGCGGATTACCCTGCCGGCAACGATATCATCTTCCTTTTTCGTATTGATTATATTCTCCCAGCCCCTGATGCGGTCAGCCTTGCGCTTCGACAGTGGTATAAGGCCTCCTTCGGTGTCCAGGTCCTCGAGAAGAACCTCGATTTCCCTGCCCGGCTCAATCTCGTCGGGACTGTCAAATTCGCTCACATCAACTACGCCTTCACTTTTCAAACCGACCTCGATTATCACATCGTTGCCGATCTGTGATACAATTTTTCCCTTCAGTATAGTTCCCGGCAGACGGGAATCCACCTTGGCTTCGAGCACTTTTTCGAGATACTTATTATCCTCCTCCGTAAACATTTCACTGACCTGCTTGTCAAGGTTCTCTCTCGTTAATCCCAATTTGTTAATTAAATTTCTGTCAACCATAAATTAATTTCCCCTGTGCAGTCTCTTTCGTACCCGGCAGCGCCGCACATTTACGCTGACGGGCTGACAACCGACAAAAAATTAAGGTTAATAAAAAAATCTTAATCGGCCCACGCAGCCGATATATTTTTCAACCACTACTTTTTATTCAGCCGGCGCTTCAACAATTGACGTTTTATCCCGGTATCAATCGCCGACAGGTTTTTAGCGAACTCATCGATTATCCATTTCGGCGTCGATGCCCCTGCTGTAATAGCTGCTGAATGTTTGCCGAAAACCACTTTTTTATCAAATTCCTGCCAGTTTTGCAAGTGAAACGTTTGCTTATTATATTTTTTGCAAAGCTCTGCAAGCTTACGGGTGTTCGCACTTTCCAGCCCACCAAGGACAAACATTATATCGACTTTTTTGCATAGTTCAACTGCTGCTTTTTGTCTTTTTATCGCTTCTTTACACAATGTATTTATAACTTTCAGCTCAGAAAAGCCCTGCATTGCTATCCGGCCGACCATCTTCTCGAAGTGCTCGGCGTTCTGCGTCGTCTGGCATACGACGCCTAACTTACTGTCTTTAGACAACTTATGCAAATCTTTTTCGTCGCCGACAACAACTACTTTTCTCACACAGCCCATCACACCCTGAACCTCAGGATGGTTTTCGTCACCCACAATAACGACCTCATAGCCTTCTTTTTCAAGCTCTTCTGCTATCTGCTGAACACGTTTTACAAGCACACACGTGGCATCTACAATTTTCAATCCCTTTTCCTTTATTTTTTCTATCTGCTCGGGGGCAATCCCGTGAGAACGTATCAACACCGTTCCTTTTACAATTTTTCCCACGCTGTCAACGGTTTTTAGCCCCTTCTCTTCCAGCCTCTTTACCATATCCTTATTATGTATGATGGGGCCGAGGCTGTACACCTGCCCTTCTTCTGCGAGTACCTTTTCCGCCATACTGATTGCGTTCTCGACACCGTGACAGAACCCGCACTCTTTTGCCACCATTACCTTCATTGAAACTTAACCTTCAAAAATGGGTATGTTACTTTGTATCGTAGTCAAACGGTTTTTTGCCCAGCTTGCTGCGAACCTCATTCTGCATCTGTCGAAGCCTGTCATTCAGATACGCGGCAAGATCTCTGCTGCTCATCTTCTTCGCTTCTTTTGAGGTTATCGCCTTGCCGTAACGAACCACAACCTTGCTGCCGAAAAAAAATATTTTTTTGAATCTCGGCCAGCACTCGAATGCACCGTCAATGATAACCGGAACTATCACTGCACCGCCGCGCTTGCACAGCAGGGCCGCCCCGGGTTTGAATTCAGCTATCCTGCCGTCTCGCGTCCTCGTACCTTCGGGATAAAGAACGATGCCGCAGCCTCTTTTGAGCCTTTCTATAATTTCTTTTATCGCCGTTATATCCGCCTGGTCCCGGCGCACTGATAGTGCATTAAGCGAATAAGAAAGAAGCCGAAAATATTTATTGCGAAAAAGACTGTCCCTGCCGAGATAAAACAGAT
Organism: uncultured Pirellulales bacterium; assembly: GCA_964395535.1. Taxonomy (GTDB): domain Bacteria; phylum Planctomycetota; class Phycisphaerae; order Sedimentisphaerales; family Anaerobacaceae; genus CAYLMG01. The sequence continues at coordinate 1,499 of CAYNDE010000175.1, read as the reverse complement.
GCCGCCGCAAAAACAGGCCGCAAAATATCGGGTCGAGATAGCTTTGATGATTACTCACTAACAAAAGTGCACCATCTTTGGGGACATTCTTCATACCCTTTACGTCCAGCCGCAAAAAGCATCTGCAGAAAATAATGCACCCGATTCGCGAGACATCGTACCACACATTTTTGATTTTCTCTACGAGCATCGCTTTTTAACTATCTCCAAAAGCTCCTCGACTACCTCATCAACGTCCATATAAGTAGTATCTACAACAATAGCATCCTCAGCCGGCTTTAAGGGTCCGACTGTTCTGTTTTCATCACTTTTATCTCTTTTCTCGATTGCTTTGCGTATCTGTTTTATGCTCTTGTTAATCCCCTTTCTTAAAAGCTCCGCCTGTCTCCTCCTTGCCCGCTCGTCCACATTAGCCGTCAAAAAAAACTTCACGTCCGCATCGGCGAAGGCGACCGTCCCCTGGTCTCTGCCTTCGGTGACAATTCTTTGCTGCTTTTGGGCAAAGTCCCTCTGCATTTTCACGAGCCTGTCTCGCACTTTCTCTGATGACGAGGGAAATTTTGCGTGTTCTGTCACTTCCGGCCGGCGTATCAGCTCGGTAACATCTTCGCCGTCAACGAAAACTACCATCCTGCCCTCTTGGGATTCAAACCTGAAATCTGTATCATCCAGTACTTTGATAAGCTCAGCCTCTTCGCTCATATCAACTCTCTTATGCATCGCCGCAAGTGTCACTGCACGATACATCGCTCCCGTATCAAGAAAGCTTGCACCGAGTTTATTGGCAAGCAGCCTTGCCGCTGTACTCTTGCCGCTGCCCGCGGGACCATCTATTGTTACCACGAGTCTGGCCATAAACTATTCATTTGCTTTCACTATTATGATGCTCGTATCATCAATTTGACTGGCAATTCCGGTAAACCTTCTCCTGTAGCCGAGCATGCCCTTTATCATCTGTTCTGCAGTTCCCCCGCAACTGTTTTTGACCGCATCGAGCATCCTCTCTTTTCCCCAGAGCCGGCCGTCGAAATCAGCAGCATCTATTAAACCGTCTGTATAGAACAAAATACAATCACCTTTTTTAAGCTCAGCCGTCTCAACCTTGAATTCGGCCTTCTCATCCACACCGAGCACCATCCCGCCCTTATCAAGGTCCACAATCTCCTGGCCTCTTATCAAAATTGTAGGCTCGTGCCCACAGTTGCAGTAAGTAAGCCGTTTCTTTTCGGCGTCGATAATCGCGTAGAACAGCGATATGAATTCGCCGTCCCTGCACTCATCGAATGCCGTCTTGTTGAGTTTGCTTATTATATTCTCGATTGTCCCCTGCCCGCATTCGCTGCTGGTATAAGCCCTTAATGTGCCTCTGAACGATCCCATCATAAGCGCAGCCGGTATCCCCTTGCCGATAACATCCGAGATAGCGACCATAAGCTGATTGTCGCCGACCTTTACAAAATCGTAAAAGTCACCGCCCACCTCGAAACACGGTATATACT
>CAYNDE010000174.1:0-3997 GCA_964395535.1 uncultured Pirellulales bacterium | reverse complement strand
GTTCTCCGCCCTCCGTCATCCGTTCTCGCTTTTTTCCTATTGAAAGTTCGACGTTCGAAGTTCGATGTTGAACGTTCATTTAGTTCTCCACTGCCCTGACCACTACCCTGTTGCCGCGAATCTCTATTATCTTCACTTTCGTACCCGCTGCAAGGAAATCTCCTTCGGCTACGACGTCCACTACAGCGTCGCCGAACCTTGCCGCCCCGGCCGGTCGCAGAGTTGTTATGACCGTACCTGTGTCGCCGACCTTTAAGCCCGCTGCAACAGCTTCAGGCGGGCACGTGCTGCTTATCTCCACCTCATCGCCCTTCTTGGCCGGCGTAGGTGCAAGCATCAAACCGCTCAGAAATTCCAATCTGGGAATGAATTTCGAAAAAACGTATGCTAATATCAGAAAACCTGCAATACCGGTCAAAAGCCCTAACAAGCCGTTCGTGAACAGATACCAGTCGAGCTCGCTTTGAGGCCAAGGCACCGTATCTGGCGGATTTTTGACCAGCATCCCGAATATCCCGGCCATTATACAGATTATCCCTGTCACTCCCGCAATACCGAAACCCGGCAGTACAAAAACCTCGATTGTCAAAAGCACAAGTCCCACGACAAACAACGCCACCTCAATCCAGTTAGCCATACCGATGAGGTACTTGCTGCCGATTATGATGGCAAAGCAGATAGCAGCCACAAGTCCCGGCAGGCCGATGCCGGGTGTATTGAACTCGATATAAACGCCGAGCAGTGCGACCATTATAAGTATCCCTGCAACCACAGGCGAATTAAGCCATCGCACCATCTCTTCCGACCAGCTTGTCTTCAGTACCAGAACCTGCTCATCGAAACTAACACCGTCCCGCTCTGCCAGAAAGCTCAATACTTCACTTCTGTTTTTGACAACCGCCCTTGCCAGACCATACTCGAATGCTTCCGAGGCGGTTAGCGTCAGAAGCTCATCTTCTGTAACTACTACTTTTTTATTATCAATGTCATATTTGTTCGGGTCATCCGGCAGACTGTCACCTTCGAAAAATTCCAATTTACCTGTCTCTTTATTTTTTACTTTATAAACTTCAATCTGCTGTGTCACCATCGCCTTCAGCAGCACAGTCGGATAGCCGTTTTCCTCGCCTGCAGCCTCGAATGCGGCTCTGGTGTCCGTCTCGACCTTTTCCCGTTCTACGCCTTCGAGCTTGGCTCCCAGGGCAATTGGCGCGCAGTCACCTATTCTTGTATTCTGCTTCATTATAATGTCATTGCACGCTACGCTTATCAGTGCGCCCGCTGAAATGGCTTTTTTGGACACGTATGCAACCGTATGCGCTCTCAGGTTGATATCGTGCATAAAGTATTCCCATATATCGTGGGCCGCCATAAGCTCGCCACCGAAGGTATCGATTTCAAAAATCAGGTATTCACAGCCAAGCTCCAGTGCTAACTCGCTTCTGCGTTCAATTGATTTATATAGGCCGTCATCTATCGTCCCCTCACAGATAATGAACGCAGCCTTGACCTTTTTTTGTTCCTGCAGGTTATTTGGTTCGCCGGACTCGGCATAAAGGCTCCCCGCAGCCGATATAGACAAAAATACGAATAGTAGTTTGCTCATAAATGTTCTCATAAACTCTTATTTTATACTTATCTTCTTAACTTGGCAAGGCCTGATTATTTTTCACCGGCTAATGTTTCAGCTATGTTAAGCGTATGGTCTTTTATTCTCCTGTATGAGGTCAGAATATCGCAGTAAATGAGGCTTTTCAATGCGGTGGTATTCACTGTTCCAACTTCCTGCAGGTGCTCAGCCCGGCTATCTTTGATGTAACGGGTTATCGAATCTCCCATTGTATTGGCTTTCGGCATTATGTTTGTGTCGTCTTTTTCGACCGCTTCTGTTATGAAATCCACATAATCTGTTGTCTGTTGATGCAGTTCGAGAATCTTCTCCTTGGCCTGCGGGGACATTTGCAGGTTTGTCTTTCGCATCTTGATGTTTAACTTCAGTATGTTCATAATATAGTCGCTTATCGATTCGTATTCATCCGCCATTCGAAGCTGCTTTCTGCCCGTATCCATAACACTGTGCGGAACATTGCCCGACAGCAAATCGCTTAAAAATTCCACTATCTCTTTTTGAATGACATCTAAAACCTCTTCGTGATGAAATATGCTGCTCTCGGACTTCTCGTCGGGAGACTCTCTACCGATGACAATTTTGAGCCGGCTGAGCATCTTTTTAACCATCTCAGCCATATTCAGAATCTCTTTTTTTGATTGCTCAATACCCATAGCCGGTGCATCCAGCATCCGAACGTCTATGTATTTCAGATGCGGAATTTCTTTGACCTCTTTTTCGGGAAGAATACGGTTCAGTACTGATGCAAGAATTACTGTAAAAGGCAGAAATAACAGCACGTTTGCGACGTTAAAACCTGTATGTGAAATTGCTATCGCCGTCATCGCATATCTGAATGTCGCAATGCCGTCCACAACATCAGGAATTAATATCAAATCAGGGCTGATAACTTTTTTGACCAGCAATATATAATAAGGAAACACGCTCGTTATCCATAAAACACCGATGACCTTGATTGTCACGTGTGCAAGGGCCGCCCGCTTTGCATTTCTTGACGCACCGAGCGAAGCAAGGCAGGCTGTTATTGTTGTCCCGATATTCTCGCCGAGAACCAAAGCCGCACCCGTCTCGAAATTAATCACGCCCGTCCCCACAAGGCCCATCGTAATCCCTACCGTCGCCGAGGAGGACTGCACTATCGCCGTTACAGTCGCACCCACAAGGCAGCATCGCAAAACGCCGAAGTAACTGGTAGGCGTGAATCTCTCGAACCACGCCAGAAATTCCGGCATATCCCTAATAGGATGAAAACCGTCTTTCATAAGCTGCAGCCCGAAAAAAACCATCCCAAGCCCCATCACCATCATTGCCGTATATCTGAGCCGCTCATTTTTGGAAAAAAGAAAGAAAAACGCCGACAATCCAAGCATCGGAAGACCGTATCGTGTTATTTGAAGCACAAGTATCCAGGCTGTAACTGTTGTCCCGATATCAGCTCCGAGGATAACGCCGATAGCCTGTTTAAGGGTCATCAGGCCGGCGTTTACCATCCCCACAACCATCACTGTTGTTACAGAGCTTGACTGTATCAGCCCGGTTATTGCGATACCGACTGCGCAGGCTTTGAGCCGGTTATTGGTGATGGAATTGATGAGCTTTCTCATCTTCTCGCTTGCGACTGCCTGCATCCCCTCCGACATATTCTTCATACCCAAAAGAAATATTCCTAACCCGCCGAGTACGCTGAAAATCATCTTTATGGCTAACAACTGCCTAATCCCCTTCTCTAAAAAATCGCCGCACGTCGCCCCCTGTATCCGGGCGGACGATATGAAATCCCTGATGAGATTTGCTGCACATCGAGAAATTGACTAATCGTACAAACATAATAATATCCCCGCAGGTTAATTATAACGCAATGTTTTTAGCCTCTTTGTCCCTGCGGGTCAAGAAAGTTTTTACAGCCTTTTTTACAAAATGTGATTATAGTGATTTGGCTTCCGTGCCGTCCCACCGCAGCCCCCCTATCACGCCCTGTGCGATGTTTGTCAGGTGGTCGCCGATTTTCTCGATATTATCGACCAGGTCGATAAAAATCAGTCCCGTCTCTGGTGTGCAGATATTCTCGGTCATCCGCTGAACGTGACTTCGCCGAAAATCAATCTGCATCTTATTTAAATTCTCCTCGTTTGACAGTGCCGATTTCGCCGCCTCAATATCGTTCTTGTCAAGGGCGGGTATTATCTTGTCGAACATCTCGTTGATTTGCTCTTTGAGCTGCTGTGCCTCGCCCAGCGCAGGTTCGCTGAATGATTGCTTTTGCTCTATTTTCCGCTCGGCGATTTCAACGATATTGACCGCGTGGTCCCCTGCCCTCTCCAAATCGTTGATGGTATGAAGCAGAACGGGTATCTCGATTGATATTTC
>CAYNDE010000173.1:0-4019 GCA_964395535.1 uncultured Pirellulales bacterium | reverse complement strand
TAAAAATAAATTATTAATAATCTGTTTACTGAGTGTCCTTTGTAAAGCAACGGTGCTCGCAGACCTGGCAGGGCGAATAGAGTCAATAGTCAATCAGCCGACACAAAGGAAAACTCAATTCGCAATTAATATTATCAATGCAGAAAGCGGCGAAACTGTTTATAGCTTAAATCAGAACAAGTCTATGATACCGGCCTCGAATATGAAAGTAATACTAAGTGCGGCTGCATTGAGGTTTTTAGGCCCTGACTTTGAATATAGAACTCAGGTTGGCCTGTGCGATAATAATATTGTTGTAATCGGAAGTGGTGACCCGTTATTAGGCGATGAAAAAACTGATATTAAAAACGCTAAAAAAGTCGGCTGGGTGCTCGATGACATCGCAGAGAAGATAAAACAATCCGGCGTAAAAGAAATTAACGATATCATCATCGACACGACGGTTTTTGACGACCAGCTTGTTCACCCGAGCTGGCCTGCCACGGATTTGAATAAATGGTGGGCAGCCGAGGTCTGCGGCCTGAATTATAACGACAACTGTATAGCTATGACCGTCGAAAATAATAAGGGCAGAGCAGTTGTAACTATCGAGCCGAAAACAAGTTATGTTAAAATCATTAATCAGGTAAAAATTATAAAAAAGGGCAGCGAAGCGGTTGGTGCTTACCGGCAGCTCGGCAAAGAGAACTGCCTCATAGTAAAAGGTAATTGCCGAAAGGCCCAGGGGCCTTTCGATGTGGCCGTTGAAAGGCCTGCTGGTTTTTTCGGACAGTTGCTCGCTGAAAGACTGCTCGCGGCGGGTGTGATTACGAGAGGGCGGTTAATAGAAAAGGCAATTGATAAGGATTGCAGATTCAAAAAAATTGCCGAGTACAAAACAAGCCTGGAAGATTGTCTTGCTCGATGTAACAAGGACAGCCTCGCACTTGCAGCCGAAGCCCTTTTAAAGACAATAGCTGCTGCAGAGCAGGGCGGTAAAAACGGAAGCTGGCAACGGGGACAAAAAATTGTTTCAGAATATCTTTTGTCACTCGGCGTAAAAGAATCGGAATTTAATATAAATGATGCGAGCGGCCTTAGCAGGCTAAACAGGTTAAGCCCGAATACCGTAACGAAGGTTTTGCAGGACGTATATAAAAGCAATAATAGAACTCTATTCATACAGTCACTTGCAGTAGGAGGCGAGGACGGAACAATAGGAAAATATTTTGAAGAGGAAAAATACAAAGGAAAAATTTTTGGTAAGACCGGTTACATCACCGGCGTACGGTCGTTTTCAGGTTATTGTTTTACTGATAAAGGAACCTTTATTTTCTCGATTCTCACAGAAGGGCGAAGCGCTAAAACGCGCGATGCGATAAACGATATTGTAAAGGCAATCTTTGATTAAATCAGGTTGACATCGAGGACTTGACGTTTATGGAAAAGTATCAGGCCGTTATCGAGGTATTGTTTATCCCAGCCGGCTCCTGCCGCTTTTTCGAGAGACTCCTCGAGCCGCTGAAAATGTTCGGTTTCTGTGCCTGTCAGGATTCCTGAAGGAGGTGACTTTTCGAGCATCTTTTTTAGTGTTTTCGGGCTGACGGTGTTGGCAGCTTTTAATTCGTCGTCTCTCATAAGGTTGGCGACACGATAAACAAAAGACCCTGCTGAAAGCTGCGGATAAATTTCGCATCCGCCTTCGAGGGCGTAGAGCGGTGCCAGGGTTAGAACAGGTTTTGATTTGCCGATTATTTCCGCTATCTGTTCTGAGGTTTTATGAACACAAAGGGCGGTCCAGTTGTCGGTTTTGAAAACCTTCGGTATTCTTGTGAATATAAAAGAATTTTCGATGACACCTATAAATGCGCAAACAATAATTAATATACAGGCGAACTTAAAGTGGATTTTGTTTGAATGCAAAAGGTATCGAAGCGGAAGGGCAAGAGATAATATCAGAAAGGGTACAGGTACGGCAAAATACTGTATCCAGATAGTTGGCGGGATATAAGCTATGAAAAAGAACAGAATTACAAGCAGTGCTCCGAAAGCTAAATTAGTGATGTCAAAGTTTGAGGTTTTTTTTCTGTAATACAGGCAGACAGAATATAAATAAATGGCGATTATTATCAGCAGAAGGTATTCAGGCCTTGTGATAGCATTGATTGTCAAGTCGAGCTTATGGAAGCTGAGACCTTCCTCGTAAAGCAATTTACCGTTCAGAGATGGTATTCGATAGATATTCAGCAGAAAAGCCTTTGGCGATTGTGCTATTACCCACACAGGCCAGATGAGGACAATCACAGTTGCATAAACGAACGGCAGGGCGGCTCGAAATCTCATCTTTAAGCCGCCCGAGCTCTTTATCAGTACAAAAATCAAAAAGAACAGCCAGACAAGAGCGGTTGTTATACGCATACACCCTGCAATTGTCAAAATGACCCCGATAAAAAAGACACGCAGGAAATGAGTTTTGCTTTTGAAATCGGTTGTAATAAATAACCAGAAAGATATTACGACAGCCAGTATCACTGCATTGTGGTTCCAGGCCAAGCCTATTGCATAATCAACACAGGAATTGAACAGGTACAAAACTGCAGATGCAAGACCGAGCAGAAATGCGATAACAGCCTGCTGGCTGAAGGTTCGACGATATATGGCAATTAGAAAAAAGACCGACAGAAAATCGCATACAACTGAAACCGCTCTGGCGCTGAGCAGAAAATGCGATGTGTTTGTTATTTTATATACAGCAGCCAGAAGCAGCGGATGGTAGGGCAGTTGAGCAATGTAGGAAAAATCTTTATAAATCGTTTTGCCCTGCGACATAAGAACACCGGCTGTGCAGTACATATGCTCATCGCGAGAAAGGCTCTTTAACATACTGTTGGAAAAAATGCAAACCAGGAAAAACAGCAGGGCCAACAGTATGATGATGTATGTTATTTTACCCGACATATTTATCTTCTTACCATTCAGTCAGTTCGCCCAGTATTTCTTCTGCAAGGTCTTTCATTGTTACTATACCGAGCGGCCTTGCGTTTTTTTGTTTTGTTACCAGGACAATCTTCTGATTTTTATTTCTCATAATATTTATCGCATCTGTAACTATAGTATCTGCGGCGAGGGCCTCAATTGGTCTGACAAAGGCATTTAAATCGGTGAAGCCGTGTTCTGAAAGCAGGCTCTCGTAGATATTTATATAACCGATGACATTTTCTCTTGACTGGCTGTAAACGAGCAGGTGTGTGAACCGGCAGCTTCTTAACTTATCTATAAGAAAAGCCTCGTCGGAATTGACATCAACGGCCTCAACCCGGTTGAAGGCGGTCATTACCGAGCTTATTGTGAGATGACCGATATGGGCCATTCGATTTATTATTCCCGTTTGAACGGGGCTTAAAAATCCCTCTCTTTTCGTATCACGGATGATTGCTGTTATATATGGTGAACGGATAGCAATTATATTGCTTGGGGCAACTGTAACTGCGCCGCCGAACCTTCTGGCAAAACGTGAGATTAATTTCAGGGCCGGGACAATACCCAGAAAAGTGAAAACTTTTTTGAATAAATACAATATAAACGACGTATAGGGCATCAGCGTATCGGCCCGGTAAAAGAAAAGGTTTTTTGGAATCAGCTCTGAAAAGACAAACAATATCGGGGCGGCGACTATCGTGGCAAAAACCTCTGCCGTATGTGCCGTGTGGAAGCTGCTTAGCAATAGATAAGTTATAATACTTGTCACAACATAGTGTGACAGGTTTGTGCCCAGAAGTGTCGTTATTAAAAGGGCGGGACCGTCATGCATAATCTTGCCGAGTATAATGAATGAAAATTTTCTCTTTTCCACTCCCAGCCGAAGTCGCAGCAGGTTCATTTGATACATACCCGTTTCTGCACCGGCGAATAGGCCGGCAAAGAACACGGACAGGATAATCGAAAAAATTAAAAAAAAGTTAATTATCATTTTGTATCGGCTCAAGCGTAAGGATTACTGTTTTGATTCTGTGTTTTTGCATTTGTTCGACCGTAAATTT
>CAYNDE010000172.1:0-4023 GCA_964395535.1 uncultured Pirellulales bacterium | reverse complement strand
CAAGGTCAGATGGGTCTGCAGAAATTGCGGCTACGTGCACGAAGGAACGGAACCGCCTGAGGTCTGCCCATCCTGCGCGCATCCGAAAGCGCACTTTGAACTCGAAGCTACGAACTTCTAATAAAAATAGGGAGGGCAGAGAATGGCTCAGGAAAAAACACAGATAACAATGAAGGGTGAGCCTCTGATGCTTTCAGGCACGGCAGTCGATATCGGCCAAGAGGCACCAGATTTCGAGGTGCTCGATAACGAGCTTAAAACCGTGACGCTTTCATCTTTCGCAGGTAAAACGCTGATAATCTGCTCTGTACCTTCTCTCGATACTTCGGTCTGCGACACAGAAACGAGAAAGTTCAATGAAAAGGCGGCAGAACTCGGAGAGGGAGTAGCTGTGCTTGTGATAAGTATGGACCTGCCCTTCGCGCAGAAAAGATGGTGCGGAGCAGCAGGTATTCGAAATGTCAAAACCCTCTCGGACCACCGCAATGCCTCATTTGGTAAAGCCTACGGCGTACTTATCGAAGGGCTTCGGCTGCTCGCGAGAGCGATTTTTATCGTCGACAGGCAAAGTATTATTCGCTATAAGCAGATAGTGCCGGAGATAACGAGCGAACCCGATTATGATGATTGTCTTAATTCTGTGAGACGGTTAATAAAATGAGAATACTAAAACCGAATGTTTACGAGGTCGGAGCAATCGACTTTGACAGACGTCTTTTTGACGAGCTAATCCCTCTGCCGGACGGGACCAGCTACAATGCGTATATTATAAAGGGGACTGAGAAAACCGCCCTGTTTGATACAGTTGACCCCACGAAGACCGATTGTCTAATCGAAAACCTGGTAAAGGCGGGAGTCGATAAACTCGACTATATCATCGCCCATCACGCCGAGCAGGACCATTCCGGCTCAATTCAGGATGTCTTAACTATATATCCGGATGCCAAAGTTGTAACCAATCCGAAATGCAGGCAAATGCTGATTGATTTGCTTTGCATAGACGAAGATAAGTTCATCGTTGTTGAAGACGGACAGACGATGTCGCTGGGTGATAAAACCCTTCAGTTTATCTATACACCCTGGGTGCACTGGCCTGAAACCTTCGTGACATATATGGAGGAGGACAGAATTTTGTTTTCCTGTGATTTTTTCGGTTCGCATTTTGCAGCGACAGGGCTTTTTGTCGAAGACAAACCGACCGTTTACGAGGCTGCAAAAAGGTATTACGCCGAGATTATGATGCCCTTCAGGACGAACATCAAAAAGAACCTTGAGAAGATTGAAACCCTCGATATCGACATAATCGCGCCAAGTCATGGGCCTCTCTATCAGGAGCCGGGCTTTATCGTCGATGCCTATAAAGACTGGGTATCGGACGATGTCAAAAATGAGGTCGTCGTTGCTTATGTTTCGATGCACCACAGCACAGCCAAACTGATTGAACATCTCGTCGAAGCCCTTGCCGACAGGAAAATCACGGTGAAACAGTTTAATCTGACGGTAACGGATATCGGCAGATTGGCTATTTCGCTGGTCGATGCCGCCACGCTTATAATCGGCACGCCTACGGTACTTACCGGGCCGCATCCGGCGGCGGTTTATGCTGCTTATCTGGCGAACGCGCTTCGGCCTAAAACCAGGTTCGTCTCAATCGTCGGCTCGTACGGATGGGGCGGCAAAATGGAAGAGAAAATCAAAAATTTAATTCCAAATATTAAGGCACAGCTTCTTGAACCCGTGGTGATAAAAGGTTATCCTAAGGGTGAAGATTTCAGTGCTGTTGATAAACTCGCTGATGCAGTACTGCAAAAGCATAAAGAGCTTAAAATCGCTGATTAAAGAGTAATATATTAAGGAGAATGATTATGACTGAAAGCCTTCAAATATATAAATGCGAAGTCTGCGGTAATATCGTCGAAGTTCTTCATACCGGCGTGGGCGAATTGGTCTGCTGCGGAGAGCCTATGAAGAACCTTACTGCGAAAACCGCTGACGAAGGCAAGGAAAAGCACGTCCCCGTTATTGAGAAAGTCGATGGCGGTGTAAAGGTGAAAATCGGCTCTGTGCCGCACCCGATGGAGGAAAAACACCACATCGAATGGATTGAAATCATCGCAGACGGAAAAACGTATCGTCAATTTCTCAAGGCCGGTGACGCGCCCGAAGCTACGTTTTGCATTGAAGCAAAAAAAATCGCTGCAAGAGAACATTGCAATGTCCACGGATTATGGAAAGGATAAATATGAGCCTGACATTTAACGCTGAAGAAATTCTCGAAATGGCCGTTCAGATTGAAAGAAACGGAATAAAATTTTATAAAAAAGCTGCCGGCATCCTGCCGGATAAGAAGACGAAGAAGTTCCTGCTCGACCTTGCTGATATGGAAGCAGAGCACGAGAAGACATTCACCGAGATGAAAAATCAGCTCACCGAGCGGGAAAAAGAACCTGCTGTTTACGACCCGGACGACCAGGGCGCGCTTTATCTTCATGCAACCGCCGACGGCCATGTCTTTAATCCCAAAGCAGATATTGATAAGCAACTCACAGGAAAAGAAACTGTTGAACAGGTATTCAACAAAGCGATACAGGCTGAGAAGGACTCTATCGTCTTTTACCTCGGTCTCAGAGAGTTCGTATCGCAAAAGGCCGGGAAAGAAAAGGTGGAAAAGGTAATCAAAGAAGAGCAAAGCCATATTGTAATTCTGAATAATCATCTAAAGCTTTATCAATGAAAATGATTTTGCTCGAAAACATAGAAACATAATCAAGGGAGTCAAAACTATGAAAAAATACCAATGCACTCTCTGCAGTTATATTTACGACCCGCAAGTCGGCGACCCTGATAACGGCGTCGAGCCGGGAACAGCATTCGAAGATTTGCCTGATGACTGGACCTGCCCGGAATGCGGGGCGTCAAAGGATGACTTCGAGCCGGTCGAAGACTAAAAATAATGCCTGAGTGGACAATACAGAAGCTGCTGACGTGGGTTACCGATTACTTCACCGAGAAAAAAATCGACTCGCCCCGTCTCAGTGCTGAGCTTCTCTTGAGCCACGTTTTGCAGCTCAAGCGTATTGATTTATACACACAGTTCGACAGGCCTGTTGCCGGGAACAAGTTAGACATATTGCACGGCCTGGTTAAAAGAGCAGCGAAGGCTGAGCCTGTTGCTTATCTTATTGGTAAAACCGAATTTTTCTCCATCGAATTCGAAATTTCACCTGACTGTATGATTCCCCGTCCTGAAACTGAGCTGCTCGTCGAGCGTGCCAACGAATTTCTGCGTTCCCGCAGTGCAAAGCAGCTTGTATGTGACCTTTGCACCGGCTGCGGCTGTATAGCTGTGGCCATTGCAAAAAATGTCCCTGATGTCGATATCATCGCTACCGACATATCCGACGCCGCACTTAAGAAGGCTGCCAGGAACGTTGAAAGGCACAACCTTAAAAATCGAATCAAGCTTCTTTGCGGCGATTTGTTTGACCCTCTAATCGTTCAGCTTGACAAAGCAAAATTTGACCTGATAGTCTGTAATCCCCCTTATGTCAGCAGCTTTGAATACGACGCTCTCGGCAGCAGCGTTAAGGATTACGAACCGAAGCTTGCTCTTTACGCCGGTGACGACGGCCTCGATACTTATCGAAGAATTACGGAAAAGGTCTGTGATTTTTTAAACCTGGGCGCTGCTTTAATCCTGGAAATCGGTTACAGCCAGGGCCCAGCCGTAAGGGAATTGCTGGAAAAAACCGGCTGCTTCGGTGAGATAAAAATCGAAAAGGACTATCAGAACAATGACAGAATCGTAACCGCGTTGAAAAAAGTAGATTGACTTTTTTTATTTGCTTCTAATATTTTAGAACGGTTACAATCTTATACCTGCTGATTTTTCCTCTGCCGCCGAGCTCGGTGAGCTCTATTAAAAAAGTGATACCTGCAATTTTACCGCCTATTTTCTCGATAAGCTGACACGCCGCCGCCATTGTCCCCCCTGTCGCAAGCAAATCATCGACCATCAAAACA
>CAYNDE010000171.1:0-4076 GCA_964395535.1 uncultured Pirellulales bacterium | reverse complement strand
CGTAGGCGGTTAGTTTCTCATAGATATTGGGCCTGTCCTTATAAAGGACAGGCCCCTTTTATTTGGGCATTCAATTTTTTCAATTCATTTTATAAGCCTGCTCGAAGTTTGGATTGCCTGCAAACCTTTTAAGCATATAATAGGCGGCTGGAAATAATGTAATTCAAAGCGTTCGAGTGTAGCTTTGGCAGGGAAATCGTAATGGGGCAATCGCAAATAAAATTTTATTATAAAAATGCTGATGCTGAGGCTATTGGAGCCGAGCACGGCATTAAACAAACACAGCTTGAAAAATTATTGGGCGAACTTAAAGAGGGACTCAGCCGGCTCAGGTCTAAGCCGGAACTGAAGGCAAAAGAGGATGCTTATAGACGATTGCCCTATGATAGCAGGACGGTTGATAAAGTCAACGAGCTCGTTGCCAAATTTAGAGCTGATTGTGATAATCTTGTAGTTCTCGGGATTGGCGGCTCAGCCCTTGGTAACATAGCGCTTCAGACGGCGCTTAATCCGTTTTTGTATAACCTTGATGACAATCAGCGAAAAGGGCCCCGTCTTTTTGTCCTCGATAATGTTGACCCGCAGCAATTCGGCTCTTTTCTGGACTATATATCAGACAAGCTTGATAAAACCATCTTTAACGTAATAAGCAAATCCGGCAGGACAGCCGAGACCGCAAGCCAGTTTCTGACTGTTCGCAAATTGCTTATCAATAAGCTTGGCGAAGGTGCGTTGGAAAAACATATAGTTGCAACAACCGACTCCAAGACCGGGACTTTACGCAGGATTGCCGACGATTTAAGTCTTCAGTGCCTGGAAGTTCCGAACGCTGTTGGCGGAAGATTCAGTGTTTTAAGTGCCGTTGGACTTTTCAGTGCCGCTATGTGCGGGATAGATATTGACTCGCTTCTCGCAGGTGCAGCAGATATGGATGACAGAATCAGCAGTGAGAATTTCGCAAAGAATCCTGCAGCCGTTAATGCGGCAATAAATTATCATTTCTATAAGCAGGGCAAGAGAATTTCAGTTATGATGCCTTATAGTTCAGCTTTATATTCTCTTGCTGATTGGTACCGCCAGTTATGGGCCGAGAGTCTTGGAAAGTCAAAGGATTTGTTGGGAGCCCAGGTTTATGTAGGCCCGACACCTGTCAAGGCACTCGGTGCCACCGACCAGCACAGCCAGGTTCAGTTGTACAGAGAAGGCCCCAACGACAAGCTTTTTACTTTTCTTGAAGTGGAGGATTTCGGCACCTCTGTCGAAATCGGCTCGAGCCCCAAGGTTGCAAAGGAGCTGGATTTTCTTGCTGGCAAAGGTATGGGGATGCTTCTCAATAGCGAGAAGAAAGCCACGGAATATACGCTTTTGTCGAATAATCGGCCTTGCCTTTCCGTTATCTTTCCGCAAGTCAGTGCATATACGGTTGGCCAGTTTATCTATATGTATGAAGTTACAACGACCTTTACCGGCGCGCTGTTTGGTATCAATCCATTCGACCAGCCGGCCGTTGAGCTTGGAAAGCAGGCAACCTTTGCACTAATGGGCAAAGATGGTTTCTGCGAATACGTCAATCTTTCGTATACCGATTTTGCAAAGGAGATTAAATCAAAGACCAATATTGACGCCGAGTTTCTGCTCTGATAAATTTAATACGAGTTTTGTGAGGTGAAAAGCGATGGATTATGCTGTTGTAATGGCGGGTGGTACCGGCAAGAGGTTATGGCCTCTCAGTCGGCAGAACCGGCCCAAGCAGTTACTGAAACTTCTCGATGGCCAGCAGACGCTTCTTCGTCGATGCTTTCAAAGGCTGTGCTCGCTTTTTGATACGGATAAGATTATCGTTCTTACAAATGCCGGCTACGTCGGCCTTATTCGTGAGAATGTGCCTGAGATTCCTGCGGAAAATATTATCGCAGAACCCTGTGTCCGTGACACTGCCGGTGCTATTGGGCTGGCCGCATCGGTGCTGAGCAAAATCGATGAAGATGCGACAATGGCCGTTGTTACTGCCGACCAGTTTATAGAGCCGGCCGATGTCTTCGAGCAGGCTATCAAAGATGCTCTGTCCTTTATACACCATAATCCGGACAGTTTAATTACCTTCGGCATCAGGCCGACAGGTCCGAGTCCGCATTTCGGGTATATTAAATGTGTCGAGCCGCAAAACAATCCCTGCTGTAAAAATGAGATTTACAGGGTCCAGGCTTTTAAAGAAAAACCCGATGAAAAAACGGCAATGCAATATATCGTGGAGGGCAATTTTTTCTGGAACTCTGGTATGTTCGTATGGAAGGTAAAGACTATTCTTGATAACTTTGAAAAGTTCCTGCCCGAGTCCGTTGAGCCTTTGCAGAAAATAAAAGCCGACTGGAACGGCCCGAACCAGAAAAGAACGCTTTATGAATGGTTCGTGAAGCTCCCCAAGATAAGCATTGACTTCGCCGTTATGGAAAACGCAGAGCATGTTTACGCATTAATACTCGATTGCAAATGGCGCGATATGGGGGCATTTACCTCTCTTATGGAGTTCATCGAATCGGATGTGAACAATAACATTATTATAGCCGGACACAGCCAGCTTCTCGATTGCAATGATAATATTATTGTTACAGAGCAGCAGGGACATCTAATCGCAGCAATCGGCCTGAAAAATATGGTCGTTGCTCACACATCGGATGCCACTCTTATCTGCACCAAGGAGCAGACAAAAAGACTGAAGGAGCTGCTTGAAATCATACAGAAAAATACAGGTGGAAAGTTTTTGTAAAAAAACTTAAAACAGACCCTCTAAAAAGAAACAGATGAGATACCTTGCTATAGATTACGGAGCAAAGCGTTGCGGCCTGGCAGTATGTGACCCGTTGGAGATGCTTGTTTCACCTCTTGAGGTCATAGACGGCAGGAGAAATCTTATAAACAAAATCGTCGAAGTCATCCAGGCCGAAGGCATTGAGGCCGTAGTGCTGGGCCTGCCGCTGAATATGGACAATAGTGCCGGCAGACAGGCAGAGGTTGTAAAAGAATTCAGCAAACGGCTGAAAAAGAAAATTAATCTCACAATCCATTTTCAGGATGAACGGCTGAGCAGCTTTGCCGCAAAAGAGAGATTGGCGGATATAGAGCTGACGAGAAAAGAAAAAAGAAAGCGATTTGATGCGGTAGCCGCTGCATTTATACTGGAAAGTTTCCTCGAGCAAAAAAAGCGGGAACGTTCTCAAAGATGAAAAGTAACGGAATCAGGGGACACAAATGCATCAGGATAAGAGAAAAGTTGTGGTAATAGGTGCAGGCTCGGTTGGAACTGCGTATATTTATGCACTATTGCAAGGCGGGCTTGCCGGCGAGATAGTATTGCTCGACATCGATACGAAGCGTGTAGAGGGGGAGGTTATGGACCTCTCGCACGGCCTGCCATTTATACCGCCGGTAAAGATACGCGCTGGTGACTATAACGATTGCAGTGACGCAAGTCTGATTGTTGTTACAGCCGGCGCAAAACAAAAGCAGGGACAAAGCCGGCTTGAGCTTATCCGAAGCAATGTCGAAATTGTCGGCTTAATATGTGAAAAGATAAAAAAGAGCGGTTCAGAGGCTGTGTTCGTTATGGTAACCAACCCCGTCGATATCCTAACCTTTCTGGCATTGCAGAGGCTCGGCTGGCCTAAAGAACGCGTTATCGGCTCAGGTACCGTTCTCGACAGTTCGAGGTTCAAGTATATGCTTAGTATGCATTGCGGCATAGATGCCAGAAACGTCCACGCCTATATCCTCGGCGAGCACGGTGACAGTGAGGTTGCAGCCTGGAGTATGACACACATCGCCGGTATTCCGATTAAAGATTATTGTGCCATCTGCGGGGCTTGCGACAACCTAAAAACCTATGAGCAAATCACAGTGGAGGTCCGAAACTCCGCATATCACATAATCGATTACAAAGGTTCGACCTACTACGGCATAGGCCTGTCGCTGGTTCGGATTTCCGAGGCGATATTGCGAAATGAAAACAGTGTGTTGACCGTTTCAACGCTGCTGGAAGGCGAATACGGGCTCAGTGATATTTGTTTAAGTGTCCCCTG
>CAYNDE010000170.1:0-4078 GCA_964395535.1 uncultured Pirellulales bacterium | reverse complement strand
TTCTGGGACCGTATCGCCCAAGGTTGTTCTCATCGATTACTTCGACATCCCATCCTTCCAGTTCATTGGCGGCACTCGCCACACAAACAGGCCCAAGCGCTGTAGTACTCTTGGCAATACGAGAGTAAATGTTGAATGCCGGATATGCCGGAATAACAATTCTTAACCTGCGTCTTTTTTTGGTTATCTTATTCATAATCAATTCACCCCATTGAAAGCAATCGTCAAACAATCTTAACCAGTTCGATATCAAACGTCAAATCCTTACCCGCCAGAGGATGGTTTATATCTAATGTCACCTCTGATTCGGATACATCTGTCACTTTCACGACAGTCGTCCTGCCGCTCTGGTCGGTAACCTCCAATCTCTGCCCTCTTTCTACGTCTGTCGGGCATTGGCTTCGTTCTACTACTTTTAACATATCCGCACGGTGTGGTCCAAAAGCTTTATCTGCCGGAATCTTCGCAGTCTTGGACTCATCGGGAGCCATACCTACCACAGCTTCTTCGAAACCGGATATCATACGATTTTTGCCGATTACAAATTCTAAAGGTTTTTGCTCACCTGAGCTGGCGAAAACTTCACCGTCATCTAATCTGCCTGTATAGTTAACCTTAACAGTATCGCCTGATTTTGCTTGTCCCATCGTTTTCTCCTTTAATTTCCTGAGTCCTCACAAAAAAGATTATCCGGAAAATTCCGACTAAGTTTTCAAATGCGAACAAAAATTCTTACCAATAGGCTCGGTTATAATTCACTACGTTGCTGGTCTGTAAAATTTAGCTCTGATTGTCAGTAGCGACGCCCCCCGCCGCGGCCCCCACCGTAGCTTCCTCGGCCGCTGTTCCTGCGGCTTCCACCGTAGCCTCCTCGGCCGCCGCTTCTGCGGACTCCCATTCTTGGGTGGGCCTCACTAACATTCATATTTTGTCCCTTTAAATCCCGGCTGTTAAGACCGGTGATTGCAGTTTGAGCCTCGCTCGCAGAGGGCATCATTACAAACCCGAATCCCCTCGACTCACCACTAATCCTGTCCTTTAAAAGATTAACAGATTCGACCTGGCCAAAAGATTCGAAAGCCTGACGCAAATCATTTTCTGTTACTTCTCCCGATAGGTTGCCTACATAGATATTCATTTTAATTTCCTTACCTTTCTTCAAACACAAAATAATATTTATGCCGCAATCCCAGCCGGCATTGTTTTCAATTAAAGTACCTTTCTTAACAAAAAGCGGCAGAATAAGAGAAATGATGAAAGTGGCAGATATCGAAGCTTTTGTTTCTTGGCGCTGTTTCTGCTGTTTCAACGCTCTGTTACATAATCATTTCAATTCAGCTATTTTACTACTATATTGTTGATATCGGCTGAACGCAACAAATATATTATTTTTTTAGCGAATATATTCAGCAAACGCACCTGTGATTTTAGTCCATATCTTTGGAAAGGCCGATATATTCAGATAAATCGAGTTTTGTGATTGTTTTTTCGGGTGGTCTTCAGATTTCCGCCCGTGACTTTCCGACATCCAAACCTCTTACTTTTTTCTTTCCTGTTCAACTGTTCTACTGCTCAATTATCTCGGCCCTATCGGCCGCCCTCTTTCCAAAACTCACTTGACATCTGAACCTGATATTTATAAACTCATTGGTTTTACAAATATAATGTTAAATAACTAATAAACCCGAAAAAAGACAGCTCAAAAAAGCAAGTGCACTAATGTAAGGTTCTGAAAGGAGTTATTGGCAATGGCAGAAAAGAGGGTTTACTTCTTTGGCAGCGGCAAGGCCGAAGGCAATGCAAAAATGAAAGCAATTCTCGGCGGCAAAGGTGCGAACCTCGCGGAGATGACCAACATCAAAATTCCTGTCCCGCCCGGTTTCACAATCTCAACTAAGGTTTGTGATGAATATTACAAAAACAAGGGCAAATGGCCGAAAGGCCTGAAAGAAGAAATCGATAAAAATCTCGCAAAGCTCGAAAAGGCGATGAACGCCAAACTCGGAGACCCCGACCGCCCGCTTCTCGTCAGCGTCCGAAGCGGTGCCGCCGTCTCGATGCCCGGCATGATGGACACCGTTCTCAATCTCGGCCTGAACGATAATGTCATAGAAGGCATCATCAAAAAGACCGCCAACCCGCGATTCGCTTATGACATTTACCGCAGGTTCATCGATATGTTCGGCGACGTCGTGATGGGCTGTGACCACGAGCATTTCGAGCATGAAATCGACATAGCCAAGAAAAAAGCAGGCGTAAAACTCGATAACGAGCTCAACGCCGGCCAGCTCAAAGCCGTAGTCGATGCCTACAAAAAGGTGTACAAAAAGCACGTCGGCAAGCTCTTTCCGCAGGACGGCCTGCAGCAATTGCATCTCTCAATTAACGCTGTCATTGGTTCCTGGATGACGCCGCGAGCGGTCAAGTATCGCCAGCTCAACAAAATCACCGGCCTGCTCGGAACCGCAGTCAACGTCCAGGCTATGGTCTTCGGCAATATGGGCGATGACTGTGCAACCGGCGTCTGCTTCACTCGAAATCCCAGTACCGGCAAAAAAGAATTCTACGGCGAATTCCTGGTCAACGCACAGGGCGAGGACGTCGTCGCCGGCATCCGAACACCCCTGCCGATGAAGCAGCTAAATAAAATAATGCCAAAGTGCTACAAACAGCTTACCAGCCTGATGACAAGGCTCGAAAAGCACTACAAGGATATTCAGGATATGGAATTTACGATTCAGGAAAATGTGCTGTATATTCTGCAGACGCGGACGGGCAAGCGAACGGCCGAGGCAGCGGTTAAGATTGCGGTTGATATGGTCAAGGAGCGGCTGATTACCAAAGAGCAGGCGGTAACAAGAGTGACCCCGGAACAGCTCGACAGACTCCTTCACCCGCACTTCGACCCGAAGGCAAAGCGGGAGGTAATCGCCAAGGGCCTGCCGGCATCGCCCGGAGCGGCGGTCGGACAGGTCGTCTTCAATGCGGAGACGGCTGAGGACTGGAAGAAAAAAGGCAAAAAGGTCGTCCTTGTCCGTATCGAGACCAGCCCGGAAGATATCGGCGGCATGGACGCCGCTGAAGGTATCCTGACAGCCCGCGGAGGCATGACAAGCCACGCAGCTGTAGTAGCCCGCGGGATGGGTAAATGCTGCGTCGCAGGGGTGGGTGAGCTAAATATCAATTACAAAACTGCAAAAATGGCCATAGGCAGGCTGACAATCAAGGAAGGTGATTTTATCAGCCTCGACGGAAACACCGGAGAGCTTATGAAAGGCAAACTCGAAACAGTAGAGCCGACAATGAGCGGCGATTTCGATAAGTTTATGAAAATCTGCGACGACGTGCGAAAGCTCGGCGTCCGCACCAACGCCGATACACCCGAAGATGCAAAACGGGCAAGAGATTTCGGAGCCCAAGGAATCGGGCTCTGCAGAACCGAACATATGTTCTTCGAGGGCGACCGAATCTGGGCGGTTAGAGAAATGATACTCGCAGCAGACGACTACGACGAAATGACAAACAAAATCAGCTCCGCTCAAACAGATAAAGAAAAAAAGCAAATCGAAAAACAATACTCGTCTGTAAAAAAACAATTCGAAGGCTCATTGAAAAAATTACTGCCCTACCAGCGAAGCGATTTCGAGGGCATCTTTACCGCTATGGCTGGCCTGCCGGTAACAATCCGTCTGCTGGACCCGCCGCTGCACGAGTTCCTGCCGCAGGAACAGGCCAACCAGGCCGAGATGGCAAGGAGACTCGGCGTCAAGCCCTCGGTCGTAAAGGCCAAGGTCGAGCAGCTGCACGAGCTCAACCCTATGCTCGGCCATCGAGGCTGCAGACTCGCGGTAACATATCCCGCAATCTACCGTATGCAGACAAGAGCAATTATCGAGGCTGCTCTTAACATAAAGAAAAAAGGCAAAATAGTCCTGCCGGAAATAATGATACCGCTGGTCGGGGCACTCGATGAGCTCAAATTTGTTAAGCAGCACGTGCTCGAAGAGATTAAGCAAGTCTTCAAAGAGAAAAAATCGAAGCTCCACTTTATGATAGGCACAATGATTGAGATACCCAG
>CAYNDE010000169.1:0-4095 GCA_964395535.1 uncultured Pirellulales bacterium | reverse complement strand
CCTGGCCGATGTCACTGACGAGCCGGCGGTAGTAGTCCTGAATAGTCATATTATTGAGGCTGCTGAGAGACTGCTCGCTTAAAGCAGCAAGTTTCTGGGCGTTTGTGTTATCAGTCATTTCGGGTCCTGCAGCAGTTGCGATGCGTGCGGGATTGTCGATTATTTCCTGGCAGAGCCCCATATCGGCGGCGGTGCTGCCGTCGAAAAAGCTATTGATACCGATAGCTGAAAGCAGGCCCGAGGTGTCAGTATCGGCGAAGGCGTCAATCTCGAAGGAATCTGTATCATTGAGGTCACCGGTAGTTAGTAATATCTTTATTCCATCTGCCAAATCGAGGATGTCACCTGCGGCGTACCCTTCGCCGATGTTTAATGTTTTTACCACCTCTCCAATTCCATTTTTTACCTCCAGCTGGAGGTTTCCGTTACCAATGGAACCGGTGCCGATGACGGTGCAGGTGAAGGTCTGGTTTTCGCTGCCGGCGTAAATTCCGGAAACGGAGATTGTGGGTGGGGACGCTGCAGTTAAGTTGCTGTTTGTCGGGTCAGGTAAGACGGCAGGAGTAAAATCGAATTCATAACCGCTCTCGGCCTGAATGTGCAGCTTGGACGAGGTTACGGAGGCAGTCAGGCCTGTGAGGGCATCGAACTTCTGGGCTATAGTAGTCAGCGTGTCAGTAGAGCAGTCAACATCTATGCTGTGTCTTGTTACCTGGCCTGTGGTGGTATCGATTACCCTTACGTAGATAGTGCCATCATTGATGGGCGGATCGAAATCGGCGAGAGTTTCTGATATCATTGTCCAGCCGGTCAGTTCCTGAAAGGAACCCGCAGGTCCGACGCCCTGGGCGTGTATCTGGTTGACCTGCAGTATAATTGCAGCAGCGAGGTTGTCGAGCTGTGTTTGAATGTCATCGATTATTTCGTTTTTTAATGAGAGCAGTCCCCCCAATCTGCCGCCCTGTATGTCAGTTTTGTAATTATAGGAATTTACAATGCCGACACCGGTTTGGCCGTTGTCATCGAGGCCGAGCTGAAGCTGAAATTCGGAGGTGCCAATAACAAGCGGCATTCCCGCTATGGTGACATCTACAACGCCATGCTCTCTGTCATAGGTTTCCAGCCCTACGAGCTCTGAGAGTTGAGCAATGCACTGGTCTCTCTGGTCGCGGAGGTTGTTAGCCTGGCCTCCGGTGATTTCTATTTTTTCAATACTATCGTTTAGTTCCGCAATTCTTTCGGCCATAGTGTTGATTTGGTCGATGGTGTTTTCGGCTTCGAGTGTGATTTGTGTTTGAAGATTGGATAAGAAGGTTGCGAGAGAGTTGAATTTATGTGCGAGAGTTAGTGCGGAACTGACAGCCTGGTTTTGCCATATTGACTCATTCGGATGTGTCGAGAGGTCCTGAAAAGAATTAAAGAGATTATTGATGGCATCATTGAGCCCGCCGGCATCGCTGAACTCACCGAAAGAAGTTTCAACAGAGCGAAGAGTGGAAAGCTCCTGAGAGAGATGCCCGAGAAGATAACTTTGCCTTAGAATCTGCTGTTCGAGCAGATTATCAATTATTCTTGTTACGTCTTCGAAATTGACGCCTCCGCCGATAAGAAATGAGCCTTGCTGTGAGGAGAAGGCCGGGGACAGCTGGACTCTCTGTTTGTGGTAGCCTTCCGTGGCGGCATTTGCAATGTTATTGGCTATTATATCAAGAGTGCTCTGTGCGGCGTTCAGGCCGCTAAGAGCTATCGAATAGTTAGACATTTTTTTAGTCCTCTTTTACCTTGTCTTAGAGTTTCATATTTACAAAAGCCGAATCGAAATGGCGTAGGGCAGAACCTTCCGCATCGTATGTTACGGTCTCAGCAGTTTTGTTGTCGAATAAAGTTTTTAACAGGATGCGGTTGAATCTGGAACATTCTGACAGGAGCACAGCCGTAGCGTGATATTCATTCTTCAGCTGTTTAAGCAGTTCTGTGAGTTTTTCTTTTCTTTCTGTAATGAGGCCTTTTTTTTCTTCCGGCAGAATTTGTGCAAGGCTGGTGAGTGTTACTTTTTCTGCCGGACAGCCGAGAGAATGTGCAAGTTCTTTTCTGATTGATTTTCTTTTAGATTCGTTGTTTTTATGTCCGCCGGCTTCGGCCTGAATTTTTTTTAGCAGTTGAGCCAGGCAGTCATTATCGCGTTTAATGACCGAGCTTCTGAGCTGATTCAGGGCCGATAGGTTCCGGTGGATGTTCTCAATATCCGTATCAAGGACATCAAGCAGCCGGTCAATATTTTCGTGAAATATAGTTTCGTCGGTTTTCATATTTCGTTGTCCGATACGGGCGGAGCTATGTTTTTATCTGCGGCGAGGTCCATTGAGTTGTAAATGTCTTTCCAGAGTCCAAGGCCGCCGTTGTCGGCGATGTGCTGGCTCAGGTACAGGTTAAAAATTGACTGAATCTGCTGAGAGGCACCGTCCTCGTCGCCATCCCAATCTGTTATTGTATTTTTCATTTCATCAAGCAGCTTGTTTATTAACAGCGACTCGAAATCTTTTGCAGCCTGCATCTTCTTTTCGTCTGAGAGACGGTCGGTATTTGACAGCCTGAGTTCTGCAGGCGGAAGGACGGGTTCAGTCAGTAAAAGTTTTGAAGCATCCATTAAATAGGCTCCTACATTATTTCAAGCTGTGCCTGGAGGGCACCGGCTTTTTTCAGGGCGTTAAATATTGCGATAAGGTCCGTCGGCGTCGCACCGATTGCATTAAGTGTTTTGGCGAGCTCTGCGACGGTTACAGTCTGAGGTACGGGAATCAGGTATCCATCTTTTTCCTCGATGCTGACAGTGGTGTCCTCGACAACCTTGGTTTCGCCGGCATCAGAGAATGGAGCAATCGGCTGAGAGACAATCGGTGTTTCTTTTATTTTTACGACGAGACTTCCCTGTGAAATTGCGACGGTTGAGATACCCACGTTTTGTCCCACGACGATTGTACCGGTTCGCTCGTTGATAACCACAACGGCGGGATAGTCCACGGTGACCTGTTTGTTTGTGATTTCATCGATAAAGGCAGCAGTGCCGGCGGCGGTGATTTGTTCCGGGATTTTGACTTTAATAGTGCCTGCGTCAACGACAACAGCATGGTCGGGATAGAGCTGATTAATCGCATCACCGATGCGCTGTGCAGTTGAGAAGTCACTGTTTCTCAAGTTTAATGTGATTATTTTTATGCCTGCGATGTAGTCTATGAACGATGATATCTCTTCTTTTTCGACTATGGCACCGGATGGTATCCTGCCGACGGTCTGGTGATTTTTTGTAATGGAGGCATTTTGGCCTGTCGCAGTCCAGCCGCCAATTGAGACGCCTGAAGCAAGTGTTACGGCGTAAACCTGTCCGTCAAGTCCTTCGAGCGGTGTCGGTAAAAGCATACCTCCCTGCAGGCTTTCAGCGTCAGCGAGTGAAGAGACATCGACGTCTAATCTTGAGCCGGTGCGTGAGAATGGACCTAATTCTGCAGTAACCATAACGAGTGC
Source organism: uncultured Pirellulales bacterium (assembly GCA_964395535.1). GTDB lineage: Bacteria > Planctomycetota > Phycisphaerae > Sedimentisphaerales > Anaerobacaceae > CAYLMG01. Next base: position 573 of record CAYNDE010000169.1, on the reverse strand, counting down.
TATGTTTCCACCCTTTAGGTTCTCCGGAGAAAGGACAAGGCCGGAACGCCTGAGAATATTTGTGAGCATCTGCTGTGACGGCAGTGAGCTGTCACCGGTGCCGGCAAGGCCGACGACGAGGCCTATACCGCTGAGGGGGTTGCTTCGAACACCCTGAATATCAACGATATCTTTGATGCGTTCGCATTGCGCTGTATCGAAGGCATTTAGCAAAATAGCAAATACAAGTATAAGACAGGATATATTAAACTTAAGGTTATGTTTTATTTTCATTTATTGTTACCTCATTAAATTTTAGAACGGCCATATGACATCCAGTATTCGTCCGAGGAATCCGGGTCTTGTATAGGGGTCGGCGACGCCGGAATTTTTAGTAACGATTTGGAAGTTTGCGACCTGCTCACTTTTGATAGTGTTGTCGAATTTTACGTCACTTGGTCTTACTATTCCGCCTATTTCTATGGTTTGTGTGTCACCTGCAATCTTTCGGTAGCGTGTTCCCATAACAACGAGATTACCGTTCGGCTGAATATCCACGACGACGACGGTGATGCGGTCCACGAATTTGCGTTC
>CAYNDE010000168.1:2649-4096 GCA_964395535.1 uncultured Pirellulales bacterium | reverse complement strand
GCCCCGGCGGAAAGGAGCTTATACCAGCACCACCCTGGCCGGATTCAATCAAGTCACCAACCGGCCAATTACCCGAATATGTAACAATATCACAAGACGGTAATTCCTTGATTCCGGTTGAAGATAAAAAACTAAAAGTAATCAAATATCGTGCGCGAACAGAGATTGAATTAGTGGTTGATGGAAATATTATTGACCTTAATCGTATCCCATTACCAGCAGATACTCCTATCATTGATAAAAGATTCGAGGAAAAATAGCAGAACATAAACAATCACACTAAGTATAAGATTTGAAATCTCAAATCGGCATGAATCCATGTCTAAAATTCTTCGTATCTTGGTGTCTTCAAGGTTAAAAAATCAGCGTAATCAGCGATTAAATAATTTATGCCTTAGGTATTAGTGTCTTTTCGTGAAAATTAGTAGAATATCGGGGACGTTTACCTTTTTTTGAAATATTTCTCTATGCCAATCTACGCCCATCTGAGAATAAAAATATCATCATTTTGAGCGGCACGTCTCTCACCCAAAGCGGGCCTGTCCTGCTGAATATTGAAGATAATTAAAATCAAAATAATTTTTTAATTGTTTGACAAAGCCCGTAAATGTGGTATCATTAACAAAACGTAAAAAGATTAGAAAATCTTTAGACCGCATATAAAGACAACTAACCTTTCCACATTTTTTGCTTATAGAACTGATTCATGGAGGAACCATGACAAAAATGCTAAAAACTTCGGCCAAGGGCAGGAAATGTATGTTTCCGCACTGCAACCGCACATTGAGTATTTATAACCATGAGGATTACTGTCATGTACATCTCGACCAGATGATTGAGCGGCGGCTGCACCCCTCAGCAGAAGAGCTGAAAAAAGTAATCCTTCTTCGCTAAAGATACAGAGAACAAAAAACTGCTTTATATGACTATTATCTCTTCGTCCATCTGCGAATAAAAAACCTTCGCTGAAATTTGACTTTTTGTTGACTTTAAATACGGAACATTATAAATGTTCGTGGACGAGGTAAAATTCTCGATGAAAACTGGTTTTCGTTAGAAAATTTTTACGAGTAAACTATAGTCAGCAAACCTATCCGTGTTAATCTGCCTGCCTTGCCGTAGTTTTAACGAAGGCAGGTGTTAATCCGTGTCAAAAATTTTTCGTGTCTTTTTCGTGAAACTTGCCCTGAGCGGAGTCGAAGGAATTCGTGGTTAATATTCTCTGTGGCCTCTGCCTGCCCTGAGCGCAGTCGAAGGGTGTCCTCTGTGGCTAATTTTTCTTCGTGTTTATTCGTGGTTTATTTTTTTACCAGTATTAATCCGTGTCTTTTGCCCTCCGTATCAAGCATCGAGCATCAAGTATCCAGCATCTTACGGCTTGTGACTTGTGCTCTTATTTTCTCTGCGGCTATTTCAATTTTTTTTCTTTTTAAAAATCCGGGTTAAT
>CAYNDE010000168.1:0-2549 GCA_964395535.1 uncultured Pirellulales bacterium | reverse complement strand
TAAATTTTATATCGGGGATGAAGTTAATCAATTGTGAATTGTAGATTTAGGATTATTCTTTAAGCCAAAAGTCGGTAAAGGTTTTTAAGTCATTGCCATCGACACAGCCGGAAAGGTCAAAGTCCGTAGAGTCGCAGTCATTGAAATCATTGCAATCGGTCATCAACCAATGATTTGAGAAAAATGAGTAGTCGATAAAGTCCACGCCGTCTGGGCAAAAGAAATCTGCGGGCAAAATCTGCCATTGCAGCCGTGGATAATTTGTTCCCTCACATATCGCCCAGATATCGTTAAAATCCCATCCGGCATCGATGAAGGTTGAAGCAATCTGCATTTGTTCCGTAGGTAACCCGATTAAGGTATCGGGGTCAGGCTCAGGGTAGCCAATACCATTTGTCTGGCTGGAAGTTTCAATATCCCAGAAACTGGTTATCACTGTGCCATAAGTATTATCACCGCATAGCCCACCAATATTGCTGGAATTATCTCCCGCCGAAACGGCCCCTGTAGAGTAACAACTGATAATCGTAAATGTTGAGGTATTCTCTCCACAGAAACCCCCAATGTTAGAGGAATCATTACCACTGGAGACATCGCCCTTCGCATAGCAGTTAGATATCCTACTGAAATTTAGCCCGCAAAATCCTCCGATACTGGAAGCATTATCTGAACCCAAAATTGTACCGATTGCGTAACAGCTGTCAATCCCGCCGCCACTGACTCCACAGAAACCACCAACCTCTATTTGACCACTAACAGTACATTTAGAAAAACTGTTGCTAACAGTAGAACCAGACCCAATCAGTCCGCCTACACCGGAAAAGCCGCTCACCAAGCCGGTTGAATAACAATTGTTGATACTGCCGTAATCCATTCCGCACAGTCCGCCTACATAGTTTGATTCCTCTCCGCCGGTGATATTGCAATCAATGATTCCCAGATTATTAATTTCAGCACTGGCACCTCGAATCTCTCTAAACAAACCAAGGTAATCAATACTGTCTCCGTTTGTGTCAATTGTAAGATTACTGATGATATTGGCGCCACCTTCAAAATGGCCACCAAAAATCCTGTTAATAATAGCAGTATTGAAAGTTTGTCCGCTAAGGTCTACATCAGTCGTTAAAGTATAGTAGCCGGAAGTCAGATTATTATTTGAGTAAAATTCAATAAAATCGGATTCACTGTTAATCAGGAATGGGTCATCAGGATATCCACTGCCTAAAAGAGTTGTTGCAGGTGGTGCAGGAATTAGCGGGCCATCATCTGTTTGCCATGTAAGTTTGGGGCAATGGCCGCTAACGATTATCCAATCATCATCAGTACCATCATTAGGGTCTCCGGCAAAGTCAAATCCAACAAAACGCTCTTTTCCAGGCTGTGATTCTTCAAGAATAGTTCCCAGGCCGTTATCCGGCCCGCTGTACATATAAAAATAGCTATTGCTGATGCTGCCAGAGTTTTTACGCCCACACAAACCACCGACATAGTATGAACCACTGTTGTTTACAGTCCCGGCGGCGTAGCAATTAGTAACGCTGCCGTTGTAATTATACCCGCACAGACCACCAAGATAATCTTCTCCATCAATTGAACTGGCAGCGTAGCAGTTAACTATACTGCCGGTATGATTATATCCGCACAGGCCGCCAACATTTGCGTATCCGCTGATGATGCAAATTGAATAGCAATTGCTGATGCTGCCATTGTTATTGTATCCAATCAGTCCACCAACAAAGTGCGAACTATTCCCACACCAGATAGAACCGGTTGAATAACAATTTCTGATGCTTCCATCATTTCTTCCGCACAGGCCGCCTATAAAATAGAGGTTATTCCCGCCGGTAATGGAAACATTCTCAATACCGAGGTTTCTCACCTGTGTCTGTTCACCACTAACTAGACCGAAAAGACCAAGAAAATCACTATCTGCCCCTGTGGTATCTATTATCAGATTGTTTATCTTATGGTCATTGCCGTCAAAAATACCGGTGAAAGGAATTCCATCAAAGTTGAAGTTTGAATTATCAAAATCCGGTGCGATGGGAGCTTGTGTGAAAGGCGGGATACCGGTAACGTTCGGGTCAAGGTCGATATCGTTATTTAAGATAAAGAATTTGTCCAAAAGGTTCGGGTCTGAATCTATCTGTAATAATTGTTCGGCGGTTTCTATTCTGTAAGGGTCGTTTGGCTCGCCTGTGCCGCCTGCAAAGTCATAAGAAAAAGAGGGCGAGCAGAAAGTAAACGGTACAAAAGCAAATACAAGTAATAATTTTGACGAGGATATTTTTGGCACTGAAGCAGCCTCCGGGAAACCGCAAAGTAACAATTTAATCTCGAAAAATTAAAACTAATCAATTATACAGGTTTTGGCGGGGAAAGCAAGCACAAATTTGCGATAAATCAGGAATAAATAAATTTTTTATAAATGTTGACTTCGAAATTATTGTATTACAAACAAAAATAGCCCCCGCATTTGTACGGAGGCTATTACTTGTAATAGTCACTACTTAACCTGACAAACAATATCTTCTGTTTGTTCCTGTGTC
>CAYNDE010000167.1:0-4119 GCA_964395535.1 uncultured Pirellulales bacterium | reverse complement strand
CAGCTTACAAATAAAATCAAGGGCAGAATCGGCTATGTAGCCGAGGGTCACAATATGATAAGCAGCTACAAGGTCAGCAGGCTTATAAACATATGTAAAAAATTATCGATGCGATGGAACGATAAGTTTTTCAATCATTTAATTGAGATGTTTCGGCTTCCGATGGAAAGGTATGTTCGCGAGCTTTCAACAGGTATGCGGGCTGAACTCAACCTGGCTCTTGCGATGGCAACGGAACCGGAGCTTCTGATACTGGACGACCCGACTCTCGGGCTCGACACTGTGGCGAGACGGCAGTTTCTTGAGCTGGCGGTGGACTTACTGCAAAGAGACGGCAGGACGATACTTTTCAGCTCGCACATATTAGGTGACGTTGAGCGGATAGCCGACCGGATAGGGATACTTGCGGGCTGCAAGCTGGTTGTTGATTGCGGTCTCGAGGAACTCAAACGACGTATAAAGAAACTCAGGCTGATTTTTGAAAAAAAGGCGCCAGCCAATCTTCATTTAACCGAAATTGTAAACCAACAAAGCAGCGGGCGTGAGATGACAGTAACAATTGCAAATATGGACGAGCAAAAACAGGCTTTAATAAATACCCTCGGTGCTGAAAGCTGTGAAGAGATACCAATGAGCCTCGAAGACATATTTATAGAATGCACCAGGCCAAAACAGAAACAAGCAGTTTTTTAAGAATAGTTTAGCGGGAGACTTAAGATGTATACGCTAATCAAAAGAGAAATAGAAGACCATATTATATATTTTCTGGGAGCTCTTATACTTTCCTTACTTTTCACCGCCTCAATAGCAGCAAAAGGATTCGGCGGCGAACCAGCTGAAGGATTGGGAATAATTCTGGCGGCGATTGGTATTACTCTTGCGTGCGCCACAATCGTGATATGTGCGCTGGGAACAAGTCAGATGCATACGGACAAGAACAGGAAGATATCAGCATTCTTATCGACCCTGCCGGTATCTCGGAATCAAATACTCGCTGCCCGTGTGATAACCGGTCTTTTAGCATTATTGGTTTTGTTGGCTGCACCTGCGATAACAGTTGAGATTTTGCTGAGCACGCTTCGGCAAGAAGAGGCTGTCTATAGATATTTTACAGTCGAGATATTTTCGGCGGTGTATCTGCTGGGCCTCGGGGTTTACTGCACAGGCCTGATGTGCGGTTTCAGTTCGAGCAAAATCGTGGTGACGCTCGGCAGCTTAGTTTTGAGCGTTGTTTTGCTGACCATTATTCTTATCAAAGGACCTGATATTGAGACATTAATAATACTCCTTGTTTACGTCTCTGCAAGCTTAGCCTACACGTGGCGGAAATTTAGTACAATACCATTTATTTAAGGGAAAAACTTATGAAGGATTTAACATATACCTTGTTGAAGTCTTTTGCCGCGGGCTTTGCAGCTTTACTGCTGTTATCAACAGCTTTATTCTGGGGGCGTTTCTACTGTGACAGATATCTTTATGGACGGATGGCTCAGCAAAGCACGTGTAGAAGTGCGACGATAAGCCCATCAGGTATATTACCGGCTGAGATTGAAAAAGACCCTAATGTCGACATAGCCTCATCGTTTCATGGGTACACTGAACCCGACGCGGCCGTTATCAGAACAAGGTTAGGCATAGTTGATTATTTTGAGAGGAGGGTACCAGAAGCAAGATTCATGCTGAGTTTTTATGAATATGTAAATAATGGCAAAACCGACCTTTATTTCGATAAAAAAAGCGGATTGATTGTCTATCAATCCGAACGAGCAAAAAAAACCAATGATAATAAGACAGAAAGAGAAGAGATAAAATTATACGCCGGTCCTGAAGGCATTTCTGAGAAGCCGACAAAAGAGCTTGGTCGTTTTTACTCACCGGTAAGGATGCAAAAAGAGCCTATAATTTATCATTCACGAGATGAGATGCAAACTGAATACGTCAGGGCAGTGCCTATAACATATGACAAAAAGCTTCGTCGTTTCTTCAAGATTGATTTTGATAAAAGGGAAGTCAAGAAAGGTCCTGAGATTGACAAGAACATTAATTTCAGGCCTATTCAGATTGGCCAGCCGAGAAAAGGTGAGTATTTATTAAGCTTTTGGTGGAGCGAGCCAATGATAGAAATAAAAAGGGAAGATAAAAATGAGGCTGAAAAAAGATACGGGAAAATCCAAAAGCGGATAGTAACTCGATTTTATCCTCCCGGAGGTCAATATGTACCATTTCTCGATGAGAGAGGGCTGATATTTCTTGTTGACAGGGATACTCTTGAGATTGCCGGAGAAGGGGGTTATCTTCCGGCACCGATGAGTTATTTTGGCTCGGGTAAAGCGGCCCGTCCGAATGTGGCCCGGCCGAAGGACCTGCTTGCCTTCATGATTGAGCCGGTAGCAATAAAGCCAGACGGTAAATATCTCGGTATGGGAGCAGCAGCACTTTCGCGTGATGGGGCATCAATAACAGTCGCTGTATTTGATAAGGAAGGAAAACTTCTCAAAATGACAAATACAGTCGACGGATACTTTTCATATAGAGACTATGATGGGGATGGGATAATTGAATCGGAAAGATATATAACACAGATGGATTCAAGCAAAGCAGTTTTCTGGGGCCAGCCAGGTTCACCTTTAGCTACGGTGTTGAGGTATCTTATAGAAAATCTGCAGGGGCCTGCATTAAACATAGCCTCATTTTTCACGGCTGACAGCTTTGAGGCTTCCAGCGGCCACAGGGCACTATTTCTCGTCACCAACTCATTCATTGGTATGAAGGGGAGGCAGGCAGGGGTAAGTTTTTCCTGGAAATTTTTCGGCGGATTACTTCTGATAGCACCTTCAATCATACTGAGTGTCCTGCTTGCCTGGTCGGTGAAACGAGATGCATTAACAAAGGGCCTTTGCAAAAAAGAAAGGCTATGCTGGATAGCTGGAGTTTTGTGTTTCGGTCTTGCAGGCTATATCAGCTACAGATTATGTTGCAAACAAGCTGGTCTTATTAACTGCCGGAACTGCGGGATGAGCAGGAGAGTCGATATGGACGTCTGCCACAGATGCGGCGGCAGCTGGCTTGTACCGGAGCTTGAGGACCCGGGCTGGCGAGTGAGAGACAATTAAGTAGAAATAAATAATGGGGGATAAAAGGAGAACCTTTGCAAATTAAAAAACCCCGCGGTGCATCCATTCACCACAGGGCCATAAAAACAGGATTTCTTCAATTCTATTGTAAAATTTCCTCGTCAGATTTCTCAATCATACGGTCGAGGCTTTTTGTACTTTCTCGTGTTTTCTTTCCGACCTGGACAGCTATACCGAGCCGGCCGAGCGTTCCCGCGACTTCCGGCTGGTTCTGATTAAGCTGGAAACTTCTTACCAGATAATCCTTACCCCGGTCCTGGTCAGATTTGCTGAGATAATAGTAGCCTATCTGCCTGTTGACCTTTGCGGAGTTCGGTGCAAGACTTAAGGCCTGCTGATAGCAGGTGAAGGCATACTCGTCGAGCTCTTCCTTCTGGAAGGCCATAGCCAGCTCGAGAGAGCCCATAGCAGTTGCCGAGGCCTGATTGATATAAAAGTCGGCAGATAATTTTGAATTTTCTATGTCACCGGATTGTGCAAGGGTCTTTACCCTTGCCGCCTGCGATTTTCTGTGAACGGGGTCGAAGCCGAGCGCCACAGTGAACTCGTGCTCTGCCTGCGTCCAGAGGGCGTCGGCCTGGTAAAGTTTGCCGAGCTGATAATGTGAGTCGGGGTCTTTGTAGTTGCGTTCGACTTGTCTGAGAAGCGCGGCTTTTTGCTGCTCCGCAGCGGTGAGTCCAACCTCTTGTGGTTTTTTATTTCCATTGCTGCAACCAGCAAGAAAGAAAATGCACATAATAAAAATAATATTAAAGTATAATGACTTTCCCACCATTCTGCGCCTCCAACGTCGCGATTTCACGATTGTCATTTAACCCGGCTGCTCTCGATGATGAAGCTGAGTAAATTAAAAATCCTGTTCTCATTCTTACAAGATGTTAAAACGTTTGCAAGGAAAATTTTAAATTTTTTGTAATAAAAAGTAAAAGTATTTCGACGTTATAATTGGACTGCGATATTTACCAGAAGGAGAAATATTTGCAAG
>CAYNDE010000166.1:0-4175 GCA_964395535.1 uncultured Pirellulales bacterium | reverse complement strand
CCAGTTGTAATCGGCACAATCGACGCACTCATTGGGGTCGGTGAACAGGATGAAGGACAAATCGGCACTTCGTTCGGTCTGGTCGAAGATTTCTTCCCAAACCCATACATCCGGGGCAGCCACAGACCAGTGACCTTGAACGGCATTGTCACCGAAGACGTACTCGTGGATTGTCCAGCCCCAGCCCTGATGGTTGAGATCGACATTGTGTTTGTAAACAGCCATAATGCTTATCCAGTACACGTCGTTAACCTCACGCTGTCTGAACCATCTATCCTCAGGCAATCTTACAGAGTATCTATAGACAGGCTCTCGCGGCCCTGCTGCGCCTTCGGGATATTTATCGAAACCTACGAGGACTTCATCATATTCGTATGCTGTGTACTGCCAGAGTTTTCTTCCCGGATGGCTGAATGTATATTCGTTGTTGGGAGCGTCAGCGGGAACATCCTGGTGGATAGTGAGGATGAAGTAATTAGGCGGAATGGGCGGAGGCTGAATGACGCCTGCGCAGGGCGTTTCGTATCTATAGCCAAGATACGAGCCGAACCAGACAACAGCAGTTACGGGAGTTCTGCGCTCGCAGAGCCAATCATCGGCGGCTTTCTTGTCGATGTTAATTGCTCCAGAGTCGTCTTCTTTGGCCTGTGAGAGGATATCCTCGTAATGCGGCCAGTCACGGATGCCGGTAAACGGCTGTTCCCATTTTATGTAGTTGGGGTCTGTGTCAAGCTCGAAGGCGGCATCGAAGCTTTCTCCGAAAATCGGGTCTTCGATGGGCCAGTAGCGATACTCAATGATGGGAATAAGCCCGCCGGTGTCCGGGTCAATTTCCCATCCGACGACGCGGCCTTCATATTTTACGGCGTCGTCCATCCAGCTTTCGGGTCTGGTTTTCCAGCCCCAGGGATTTACGATATCAACATCCTCTGGATAGACGGCCCTTATGCCGAGCCAGTAGACATTGTCATTTGTGTCTTCGAGGTATTCATCCTGGAGGAAGTATTCCTCCGGTTCCAGGTCAACATAATGCTGGAAGCAGGCCTCGAAAGGCATATTCGGGTAATAGTCGTATCCAACCCATTCGGTAAAAACGCGGTCATCGGGAACGATAACCTTCCAGAGCATCTTTCCCGGATGGCTGTAATTCGGGTCAGCCTCCGGGTCGGCAGGGGCAGGAACGTTCGCATAGAACTTGAATTCCCATTCTGTCGGCCTGATTAGCGGCGGAGATAGGCCATCCCAGCCGATGTAAGAACCCCAGAAGTGAATGCTTGCGACCGGCATAGAGCCGATGCAGCGGAAATCGTCTATTACAGAATGCATCGGTATCAATTCACAGGGGTCCTGCGTCCAGGATTCCTCATTCCATCCGCAATATTCAGGTTCAGCCATGCAAGGGTCAACCTCGATAGGCGGCTGAGACCACTTTAGATGTTTAGCTTCGGGTTTTTCAGGAGCCTCTTCGATCAATAACAAATAGTCTTCGCTTTCACCATAACCGAACGTTCCTTCCCCGTTCCAGTCAGTCATACCGATAGGTTGCCAGGTAATCGTAAACCGTGCCCATACATAACCGGGATTCGGGCCAATCAGGAACGACGGTGGAGGGGCCGGTCCGGGAACTAAGGAAAGGGGCCCGGAATATCCATCCGGTATTAAAAAGTCAACCAGTACATGCTCAGGTACATCTCCCGGCATAAAACAGTCTGAGGCACCTGACCATTCACCGCTTCGATTCCAATCGACCAAAACATTGACATACGCGTCTTCACCATCCGGGGTATTAGTAACATCGATATCTATGTTGGTACCCCATACAGCAGTCTGACAAACAGTCCCCAGCGGATTTATTTCGCCCTGGATACAGGGTACTACCGTAATAGAGCTGTCAATCGTAAAGGAATCAGCTCCGTTCGGTAAATTTATTAATCCTGCATCCCCATCCAGATAGCACTCATCCATATCATAGGGTGGGAAACACGCCGGAGGTGGACACAATCCTGCATTACCATTAGTTTCTACATCAGCAGAAGGTCCAAAATATTCCATACTGCTATCGTGATGCTCCACATATCCTAATAATCCAATGTTTTTGCAGGTGGGGAACATCCCGTCAAGCCATAAATCCGGATAGGCGATGGCATCCCCCATACCGGGATCCTGACTTTCAGGTGCATCACCGTATTCATATTCCTCTACAGGTTCTTCTTCGATGAGCACTTCTGTATCCTCTACTTCGCCGTCGTAAGCTAAGCCTCTCGGTGAGCCTGTTCCAGCGGTGCTTATCCGGCCTCGAGCAAAAGTCATTCCGGGTGTGGCATCGGCGGGAGCGGTAATTCCAACCCAGGTGGTTCCTACAGGCAAAAAGCCTGAAACCATCTCACCGGGGTCATCAAGGTCACCGTCGATATTATAGTCAATCCATATCTCAACAAAACCGCCAACTCCAGCCGGGTCACCAACTGTTATGGGGAAGGTAACCAGCACGCCGGGAATCAGGTTCGGCAGTATCAGGCCGTCCTCATCGTCATTTGGGGGTGGGTACAAAATATCTTGATCATCACCCATAGCAGCAGGATCAGGCTGGCCATCCGGTTCGGAGTCAGGCATATCGGTACCAGTGCCATCATCAAACCACGGGCCGCCAATAACGTGTCTGGCACCATCGCTGGCCAGCAGTGTCGGATAGGTCGGGTCGGGTAAATCGCCAAAGTCCAGATTATCGCCGGTAATCACAAAGGCTAAATCGAGCGACTGAACACAGGAATGCTCGATTATCCCATTATCAATCGAGAAGTTATATCCCATAACATCGATGGAGACCCACTCGGGATTATAGTCACGAATGATATAGTCTAATGTGTAAACATTTCCGGGCCAGAAGGGGGGCCAGGCTTCAATCAGGAGAGTTTCACGCCTGATGTACTTATCTTCTTCTTCAGGTGTTAGTGGCGGCAGAGGTGGAACTGGTTCAGGCTGTGGTTCGGGAGGCCAATCCGGCGTCGACCAATTCACGGCCACCTCGATATAGGAATCAAAATCAGGGAAGGGCTGATACGCATAAAACTCGATGTGGACAATCTTGTCGCGGTTGGGGTCGAATATGCCATCATAGAACCACTGGTTCCACCAGCCGGTGTTTTCGTAATAATACCATGGTGCAGTCGGTACGCCTGGATCAACATAACCGCTTCCTCCCCCGCCTCCAAAACTGCCGTCGGGATTAATAGTAATCGAGAAATTATCCATGTCGGGATCGTTCGGCTCAAACATATCTTGCCAGTTTAGATCACCCTGATAAGCCCAGACCGCATCATCCATAAAGTGGTCCTCGGTCGACTTCCAGCCCCACTGTGTTTCTATAGGATCTACCAGTACTGCAGAGATATTAAGCCAGTAAATCTTACCTTTCTCCTGCCAGAACCAATCTTCCTCGTTGAGGAAAATGTTGTACTGAAAGTAGTTCGAATGGTCGGGGTGTATGGCCTCGCCCGTACTTGGGTCATACCAGCCCTCGTCCGTAGTCGGGTCAATTGGAACTGGTTCAAAGTCATAAATATAGCGTTCCCATAATGTTTTACCAGGCCGGCTGTAGGGAATGCAGGGGTCAGCAGGAAGATTATCATGAATGCTTAGAACAAAGTTTACAATCTGGCCCGTCTGGCCATGCTTCCAGGAGCCCCAGAAGTGGATATCCTTTACCCAGCCGGTTTCCGAACACCTCCAGTCGTCTGCCAGGACGAGTGGCTGGGTGGCATTAACGTTCCATCCGTCCTCGTCCGGAAGCTGGGGAAAGTGCATCTTATGCGGGTCGCCCGTCTTCCAGTCAGCCTGTACTGAAACTGAAAAGAAAAAAGCAAAAGCGAGAGCACAGACGACAAAGAACTTGAGATTTGATTTTTTCATTTTCTAATCCTCCTAAAAATAAGTATATTCCTGTTGATAATAATAAAATAAACTTGTTCCATACACGAATCTCCTTTCCGTAAAGAGTTATAAATATTATAGGTCTTTTTTAGCTTAATAGTATGCAAAACAAAACGTTACGTTGATAAAGAAACGCAAAGAAAAATCTCTCCTACTAAGCTTTACTTTCCAATATTTTAAAACTTGTTATATTAATAAAATTTTATTATGTTTTTTCCTTATTGTCAAGCAAATTATCGGACTAT